>DAOLNV010000054.1:0-24038 GCA_035416745.1 Candidatus Hydrogenedentota bacterium
TATCAAGTGGTGGGCGAGGAGGGACTCGAACCCTCAATCCCTTGCGGGCAACGGATTTTAAGTCCGTCGTGTATACCAATTCCACCACTCGCCCCGGCTGAAAGGTGCGCGGCATCTGGGTTGCGCGGCGTTATTGTAAAGGTTCCGCGGGGATCGGGGCAAGGGTGTAATTGGGATACGCCGGACGGGTACAAAAATGGAGGCGGCACCCGGAATCGAACCGGGAAACATGGCTTTGCAGGCCACTGCCTTACCTTTTGGCTATGCCGCCTCTTGCAAGCCAAATTCTATCCAACACATGCGGGGGAAGTCAACATGCGGGTTGCGTTGTGGGCTTCGCAGTTCGCGTGAGCGCGCGATACTGGTCTGCAAGGCTATGTGCCACTCTGAGGTCGAGGAATGAAGGCAAGACGCTTGCGCCGTGTTGTTGATGACCTCCGCACGCGATGATCTCGGACAAGAGGCCCAAGGGATTCCCATGCATAGACGGACCGGGGCGTTGCTCCGGAGCCAGCGGCCGCAAGCGCGGCGTGGTCAGGAAATCATGCCACACTGAGAGCGTTCACGAATCGATCTGAACGATCTATTCGGCCTGGGTGATCTCTTCTCTGTTGCGGCATGTCCGTTTTATTGCCGGTTGAATTGTTTCTCGAACCGCACGTCGCCGGTGAGTTCGTGTATCGCGGCGCGTATGCTGTTGCCGGAGATGGTAATCAGGGCGAAGGATGGCCGGTGGCCCCGGCTTTCGGGCCCTTTCAGGTGGCCGGGATTCAGGTAGATTGTGGCGCCGGCGCGTTCGATGGCTGGTTCGTGGGTATGGCCGGTCATAACGATGTCGGCGCTGCGTTCGGAGTGGCGCAGGTCTTTCATGGCGTGCGCGGCGGAAATGGTAACGCCTTCGACTTCCTCTACAATGCGGTTGGGCACGCGGATGTTGTGATAGGCGTTGCACCACAATCCGGGCACGATGCGCACATTCGTCTCGACCATCGCCAGTTCTTCGGCGTCGGGGTAGTCGTCGCCGAGATGGAAGAACAGTGTCGCGCCCAATTGTTTCATCATGTCCACCGCCTGATACATCAGAGACCGGTTGCCGTGAGTATCGCTCAGAACGCCCAGGATCACGATATGGCTTCTCCTGCTGTTTTTGCGGGGGCTCATTCGGGGACGTAATTATACGGGTGGCGGGGAGGCTCTTCTACAATGCAAATCAGGGGATGGCAATTGTGAGCGGGCTGACGGCGTATCAGGCATTCAACGCGGTCTTTGGGCCAAACAGGCGCCTGTGCCTGAACCGAGGGATTGCTGAGGCAGTCTTCCCGGGCGCTTGTATGTGGGGCCCAGCTTGCTTACCATGGAGCGGCAACAAGGAGCGTGGACCATCCCTGGCAGGGGGAACTTCACCGGGAGGATTCGTCATGCGCACGTACGCTGTGTTCGCAACCTTCTTTATGGCATCGCTCGCTGGCGTGAGCGCTCTGGGGCAGCCTATCATGGCGCCCCTTGCCGGGAAGGACGAGGTCGGCGCGCCGGACCGCGTCGAGAACTGGCAAGGAAAGACTATTCTGGTGTTTGCGCCGCATCCCGACGACGACACCTTCTCGATGGGCGGGACACTGGCACGGCTGGTTACGAACGGCAACAAGGTCGTTGTCGTCATCTACACTAACGACAACCGCGGCTCGAAGGATCTCGAGATGAGTCGGGAACGCCTGGCGCAGATTCGCCGCGCGGAAGAGGAGGCAGCCTGTCTCATCCTGGGCATCTCGAAAGAAAGCATCGTCTGGCTGGGCTATGAAGACGGTGACCTCGAGTATGCCGACCCACAGCGTTTGCGCGGAGAGGTGTGCCGCCTCATCAAGATACACCGGCCTGACGCCGTGTTTTGCCCGGACCCGGGCTCGAAATGGCAGCAGTGGCACAAGACCGACCACCGCATGTCTGCGAACATAACAAAGGATGCGTTTATCGCCGCTGAGTGGCACCTCTACTATCCCCAGCACCTTCTTGACGAGGGGCTGAAACCCTATGCGGTGCCTGTGGCGTACTATTATTATTCGCAGGAGCCCAACTACGAAGTGGACATTACGGATTTCATCAACAAGAAGGTGAAAGCTTCGGCGGCGCATGTGAGCCAGTTCGAGCCGGCGACAACCAAGTATACGCCGGACATGGCGGACACCGTGTTTCAGGAGATTGACAAGGGGCTCAAGGCTTACCATGCGGCCGAGAACCGGTTCGTGGAACGGTTCCGGCGCGAAGAAGCGCCGTGACATCTCGCCGGGAGTTTCAAGTATATGTCGCAGTTGAAGATGGAACATCCTGACCTGTGGCTGATTCCACAGATTCCGGTCCCGGACGAATACCTTCTGCGCAATTACAGGGAAGGCGATGAGGCGGGTCTCAGCCGCGTGTTTTTATCAGGAAAACTTGGGATGGAGACCCCGGGTCTGGTCCGTGAATCACTCACAAAACACCCTTGCTTCACACCCGAACGCCTGTTCGTTGTGGAGTATGCGGGTGCGATTGTGGGCACGGCGTCGGCGTGGGTAAATGAATACGAGCCTGCCAAGGGTTATCTCCACATGGTAGGGGTACTTGAACGCCATCGTGGGAAACGGCTCGGGGCACTCGTAACCGTTGCCGCCATGAAGTATCATAGGGACCTCGGATTCCAGGCGCAACAGCTCGATACAGACGATTGGCGGGAAGCCGCCGTGCGTCTCTACCTTGACCTTGGCTTTGTACCCGTATACGTGGACGAGACCCATCCCGGGCGGTGGCGAACACTTGCGACGAAGCTGGGCCGTCTTGGCGCGTTGCAGCAAGCCATCGAGAAGGTTTGAGACCGGCTGTCCGTGATAGAATATGCCGATGGGCGAAAGGCGTTTCCGGCCATAGCCTTGGACACAGATGGCATAAGAGACCGGTCATCCCCATGGATCATCGTGATTTTGATGTGATTGTCGTTGGCGGCGGCCATGCGGGCGTCGAGGCGGCGCTAGCATGTGCGAGGACGGGCCACCGCACGCTTCTGGCGACCATGCAGCTCGACAGCATCGCGAAGATGTCGTGCAATCCCGCTATCGGCGGTACGGCCAAAGGCCAGGTCGTCCGCGAGATCGATGCTTTGGGCGGTGAAATGGCTCGTTGCATCGACTGGACAGGCATTCAGTACAAGATGTTGAACCGTTCGAAGGGTCCGGCGGTCCATTCACCGCGCGCCCAGGCCGACCGCACGGCGTACCAGTACGACATGAAGCGGGTATGCGAAGCGCAGGCGAATCTGACGCTGCGTCAGGCCTCCGCAGAAGCGTTTCTGGTGCACGGAGACGAAATAGCCGGCATTCGCACGAATCTGGGCGCTGAAATCACGGGCCGGGCGGTTATTGTGTGCACGGGGACGTTCCTGGGCGGGAAACTGCATTTTGGGATGGTCGACTTGCCCGGGGGGCGGGCCGGAGACGCCTCGGCGCATGGTCTGTCGCAGTGCTACCGGGAGCTCGGTTTCGCCGTGGGACGTCTCAAGACGGGTACCTGCGCCCGTATTCACCGGCGAAGCATTTGCACGGATGTCATGACGCCTTCGCCCGGCGACGCAGATCCGCGTCCGTTTTCGTTCTCGACGCCGCTGGAGGGATTCGACCCGAACAAAGTCGTGTGCTGGATGACGTATTCGAACGAGGCGACACAACGCGTGATCCGCGCGAACCTGGACCGCTCGCCGCTGTACTCGGGCAAGATCGAGGGCATTGGTATCCGTTATTGCCCGAGCATTGAAGATAAGGTGGTGAAATTCCCGGATAAGAACCGCCATCACATTTTCCTTGAGCCCGAGGGTCTCACTACGCAGGAAGTGTACGTCAATGGCATGTCGACGAGCCTTCCGGAAGACGTCCAGCTCGCCATGCTGCATACGGTGCCGGGCCTGGAAGAAGCTGAGATCGTCCGTCCCGGATACGCCGTCGAATACGATTTTATTTACCCCACGCAGCTTAAACCCAGCCTGGAGACCAAGAGCGTGCGCGGTTTGTTCCACGCGGGCCAGATCAATGGTACGTCGGGCTATGAAGAGGCCGCCGCACAAGGTCTATACGCGGCATTGAACGTGATTCGGTGGCTCGAAGGGGCGGAGCCGCTCTACATCCCGCGCAGTGAAGCTTATATCGGCGTGATGATCGACGATTTGGTGACGCGGGGCGTGCTGGAGCCCTACCGATTGTTCACGTCGCGCGCCGAGTACCGTCTCCTTCTGCGCCACGATAACGCCGACGTGCGGCTGGCCCGCTACGGCATCGCGGACGAGTCCTTCAAGCGCACTGTTCGCGACAAGGAGTTGCGGGTCGAAGCGGAGCTGAAACGCTTGAAGGCTGCCCTCGTGCACCCGTCCGAGGAATTGAACCGGCTGCTTGTTGGCGCCGGAGAAAAAACGGTCACCATGCCCCAGCCGGCCGCGCAACTGTTGCGGCGCGTGAAGGTATCCATCAAAGATGTATGGCGTTTCGCGCCGCCCCGCGCGCCCCTCTCCTTCGAAGAAGCGGAACAGGTTGAAATCCGCTGCAAGTACGAGGGTTATTTCGCGCGCCAGGAACGGGATGTGGAGCGGTTCCACAGCTCGGAATCCCGAACCATCCCGCCGGAACTCGACTTCTTCACCGTTCCGGGCATACCGTATGAGGCGAAGCAGCGGTTCAGCGAAGTGCGGCCGGTGAATTTCGGCCAGGCGGGGCGGATCCCGGGCATTCGCTCGTGTGACATCGCGTCATTGCTCGTGTACGTGGAGAAGCTCTCGCGCGAGAAACAATCGGCCAGAGCCTGAATGCGCATAGATACGGCAATAGAGAAACCCATCCCATAGGAGGTCGCAGGCGTAAGAGCATGGACGAATCCGGACACAAAGAACCATGGAATCCCGCATACCGCCATCCGCTCGAGAAGGGCGAGGTGATGCAGTTGTGCGCTGGGATGCCGCAAGTCGCAACGCGCGACCTTGGCGCCGCCGAGCACGACTCGCTCCGTGCATTGAAGCGCGCATTTCTAAGGAAAGCCGTGAGGCGCGGCGTTGTGGGGTTTCTTGTGTTGGGTGGTGTGGCATACCTGACGTTCATCCTGTTCCAGTGGAAAGAGGGAGGCTTGTGGTCTGATCTGTTTGCGGGCGCTCTTGGCGTAGGCGGTGTGATTTGGGGCCTTTTCACATTGATTCAGACAGTGGACCTCCTGATTCGGCGCTGGATCTTGAGACGCGCCCGTGACGCAGGGTATGTACGCGTGTTCGAAGGGACGCTTAATGCCGGGGACTTTACCGATAAGACGCGCCGCTGGCTCGAAAAGACCGGTCTCGTGCACGACGATGCCGGCGTTCCCAACACGATTGAGCTGTACGCGGACCACAATGTCGTGCACCAGATCAACGGCGAGGAACCGGAAGACTGGGTTTCCGTGATACTCACCCATGCGGCCGCCGTGCCGGAAGACCCGCTGATTCTGGATGTTCCCGCCGATTGGTTTCCCGATGCGGCGGAAGGCTGTATGCAGCGGCGGCGGCAAACGGCCACCGAGCATGAGGAAATCCTGACCTACGCGGATGTGGGACGCAGACGGCTGAGTCAGATTCCGCTCTTATGGGGAGTGCCGGTATTCCTCGCGTTGGTGTTTCTCATGCACAAACTGCTTGAGTTGGACGCCGCATTGGTCGCGTGGGTATCCGGCGCGATTGCCGCCGCCATCACCATTTACAATGTCGTACACACGCGGCGAAAAGTCAACGCTTTGCTCGAAGACGCCGAATTCGGTTGGATTATCATCTTGACGCCTCAGAGGGACTCGGAGGACGGTCACAAGGAATCGTGGGAACATGGCCCGGCCACGGAGTTTCTTCCCGCCTCGGAGACATTGTGGAGTTTCGCCGGGCGTCCTGCCGCGTGGCGTTACGGCGCTACCTTCCGGCCACGTTCGTAAAGCGGGGCACGCTATCCGAGCAGCTTTTGGGCCTTGGCCACAAGGTCTGTGGGGGCATCAGGACGGGCGGCAAACCGCTGCACCCATTGGGCGGCCTCCTGGGACCGTCCCAGGATTGCGAGCAGTTTTGCCAACATCACATAGGCCTCGTGAAAAGAAGGGTCCTCTTGAATTCCGCGCTCGAGGGTTTCGACGGCGGCTTTGTTGTTCCCGGCACGCAGAAAGAGATCAGCCGCGTAGAAACATGTTTCGGGGTGTCCAGGGTCCAATTCAAACCCCATGAGGACATAGTTGAGGGCCTTGTCGGCGCGTCCCTGCTGGTCAAACCGTTGTGCGGCAGCGACGAGCCCGTTCAGACGAGCGCCCGGGTCACAATCCTTGGGGCAGAAAAACGAACCGTATCTGCCGCACGGCAACTCGAATTCTTTATGGACGGATGGAAAGCGCAGAAAGTCCTGGACCTCCCACTGGCTTCGATGCAATTCCCCCGGGTTGCCGTATTGCTCGGGATGGTCCCAGCCGTGCCCGAGGGGAATGTTGACGAGCAATGCCCTTGTCGCACGGGAATAGAGATGGTCAAGTACTTCATCGGCCTCATCTTTCTCGAGATGTTCGATGATGTCGCCGGCGATGATGAGTTCGTAGGCATCGAGGCCCGCGGCGGCGTCTCGTACGTCGCCGATGCGGATAGACGAATAGAGGCTGCGATGGTGGTCCTGAATGTAGGGTTCGAAGAGCTCGAGTCCGTCGATACACGTGTTCCATTCCGCGGGTTGAACACGGCCTTCGTAGACGTCAAGATACATTCGGCACAGGAAGCCCCACAATCCGAACCCGCACCCGACATCCAGTACGGATTGCGGTTTGAGGCCGATAATGTACGTCAGACAATGGGAAATGTGTACCGAAGTGCTTACAGGCATCATCGCCTCCTTTTCTCTACCCTACCGGAAGCGGCACATCCCCGCAAGGCGAAAAGGCGTGCTCGCGGACTTCCTTGCACGCTCCGGCTCAACTGCCAGGGCAGAGACCGCCGGGAGTGGGAGTACTGTTTGGGATGACGGCCTCTTATGCACTAAAATGGATGCTCCCGTTTGCAGGAAGTGACCCACTTCCGAGGATACAACCGGCATGAACGATTTTCTTATAGGACTCGGCGTACGCGATATTACGCCAGCTTCGAGCCTGGCGCTTTGGGGCTATTCAGACCGGCAAGGGCCGGCAAATGGCGTGTTGGACCCGTTGATGGTGTATGCGGTGGTGTTCCGCGGGAAGGAGACAACCGCGGCATTGGTATCCGCAGACCTTGGGCGGCCTCCGATGAAGGATGTGCTGGATGCGATTCGCGAACGCGCGGCGTCCCTGGGCGTGGCGCACGTTTTTTTTGCCGCGACGCACACGCACCACGCGCCCGAGATGGACGTGCCGAACGCTCCCCACGCCAACGCAGTGTTGGAAGGTACCATCGAAGCTATTGCGGAGGCCGTCGAGAAGCTGGAACCCGCCCGCATTGGCACAGGAACGGGCACCTTCGATATCGGCCACAACCGGCGGCGCATGTTGGATGACGGCCGCTGCGCCATGCTCTGGCGCAACGAGGAGCGTCTACCTACCGAACCTGTCGATCGCGAAGCCACCCTGATCAAGCTCGACAGGATGGACGGACGGCCGGTCGCCCTGCTCGTGCACTTCGCCTGCCATCCGGTCGTGATGGGGCCATCCAACCGGCAGTATTCAGCGGACTACATCGGGGAGATGCGCCGGCTGGTAGAAGCGGAGAGCGGATACCCGTGCATGTTCCTGCAGGGAGCTTGCGGCGACATCAATCCATATCTTGACAAGACCCCGATCGACGCGGGAGGCGCCGACGCGGCGCGGCAGGTTGGCGCGGCGTGCGCGCGGTCCGTTCTGGCGTCGCTCCGCAGCATTGGACCTCACTCGACAGCTTGTGGGGACGTGGCGTTTTGCCAGAAGGAGGTCATGGTCGGCGTGCGTTGGGATTTGAACGACCCCGACCAGCGCCGCATTGTTTTCGAGGCGCACGGCGGGGAGAGAGGTTTCTTTGGACGCTACTTTGAATCGGCCACGCCGGACCTTAGGGTTCCCGTGACGGTACTTTCGCTCGGTGACGCGGTTGCTTTTGTGGGCTTGCCGGGGGAGGTCTTTGTGGAATACCAACTCGAGCTGAAGGCGAAGGCCCCGGTGCGTCACGCGCTCCTCTGCGGCTATACGAACGAGTATCATGCGTACTTCCCGACGGTAGCGGGGGCTTTGGCGGGAGGGTACGGGGGTGCGGCCGCCAGTTACGTTGGCATCGGGGCAGCCGACAAGCTGCTGTTTGAGGCTCAGATGATATTGGCCGAAATGAGAAGGCCGGGGACGGCGCCCTGCAAGGAAGAAGAGTTCGCGATCATCATGTGGAACCCGGCGGCGCGCGGTGCCCGAGGCTGAAGGGATGGTGCAACCGCACGCGGCACGGCTGCATCTAAGCGTTTCTGTGACAAGGACTTGAACTGCGCCTTCGCATAGGCTACCCTGAATACGGATATGGCAGTTAGCCGGAGACAGTTAGTGAATCAGTCAAAGAATCTCATAGACCTCTGGACAATTCCCGCGCTGGCATTATGGCTTGTGTACTTTGCGATCGGGCTGTTTCCTGAAGGGGCCTTCTGGGCCGCGCGCCTTGCGGGCAGGGTTGTGACCCAGAACGCTATCATTAACTCCCCGAGCCTCGTGACTGTGTCCTTATCGCTGTATCTGGCGTTGTTCGTTTACCAGCGGTGCACGGAGGCGGGCGTGTCGCGCGAGAATGCGACTGCACGCGCCATTCAAGTTGGCATTCTCGGTTTGATAGCATTCCTTCCCTATCCTTTTTATCTATTGTTATCGCCTGGAAATATGGCTCTTCCCGGGAGCGGAGTCTACCGCCTCGACGAACTGGCCGCGATCTTTGGATTACCGGTGGCGAAGTTATTGGCGTGGCTGTACTTATTCGCAGTGATCGCACGTTCATACATAACTGCGGGGTCCGACGTATTTGTGAATATGTATCCTCCGCTTGACCGGGATAACCAGAACATAAACACCGGTTCCACGCCCGAATAGGCAGGGCGGGAATAGAAGCCCGCCGCGGAATTCCCGGAGCGGGAACTGGAGGACCGGTTCCTGCTGCTGTCCTCCGCGTAAGCCATTGTCGGAAAAGCTTTTATATTTGGCGCGGCGCTTGCGTGAAAAACGAAGATCATCCGCACATTCGAGAAAGACTCCGTGGGTGATCAACTGCAAGTCAACGCCCTATTCTGTAAAGACGTTATAATAAGTGGGGTTACAGGCCTTCGATGCCTTTGATTGCGAGAAACACCTGGAACCGGACAGGATCACACGATGAAAAAGAGTATCCCGATAATCGCCATGGCCGCAATGTTGCTTGGTTTGTTTAGCGCCGACGCCGGCACACTCCGCATCGGCCAGCCTCAGGTGCAGGGGGACCAGATCACCGTTCCTGTTGTGCTGGAGGGCGATGTGGCCGACGGCGTGGCCTCGATAAGTTTTCAGCTCAATTACGATCCCTCCGCCGTGGAACCTCAACAGGCCAATCCCGGCGCAGCTGCCCAATCGGCGGGCAAAAACGTTATGACCAATGTGAAGGAACCCGGAGCGTACATGGTCGTGATGGCCGGGTTGAACAGCAATACCATTGCCTCGGGCGAAATCACCAACATCGTACTGCAACGCCGCAGCGGCGACGCGTCGACGAACATCAGCATTACGGGCACTACGTTCGCGTCGCTGCAGGGCGATGAGATCCCTTCCCGCGGAAGCACTAGCAGCATCTCTTTCGAAACAGCCGGAGACGAAGGAGAACAGAACGAAGAGCAAGATACTGAAGAACAACCGGATAATCAGGAAAATCCCGCTCAGGAACATGGCGCGGAAGGCACCGGCGGGTCCAATCCCATTGTCATCAACCCCGCTGACAACGAGGCAGCGGCGCGCCGCACGCCTGACGTTGCCGACTCGCGCCAGTCCGAAGGAGGCATCACGCAAAGCCGCCAATCCCCCGTGCCAGGGGAGAGCGCGCCAGAAACGGGCGACGATGCGAACGCGAAGCTTGCAGAGGCCCTGACCGTTGCGGCGGCCGGCCGCGCCAATATAGGCGCGCGTCCTTCGGATACCAAGGACGGCAAACAAAGCGGCGGGGCCGCGGGCACAGACTCTGCCGAAAGCGCTGCGGCCTCGGAAATGCAGATGGCGGCCATGACTGAAGATACCGCCACTGTGGAACGGGGCGAGCCCAGTGCGGCTCCCGCGGACAGCGCGAACGTTTCCACAGCGCCTGAGACCTCTCCCCCATCGCCGGCGATTACAGATTCCGCACTGCAAGAGCCCGGTCGTCCGGCAGGTATGCCGGGAACAGCGCAAGCAGGACGAACCGAGACGTCCGCGCGGAGCTTCACGCCGACCTTGATCTTTGTGGCAATCGCCGCAGGAGCGGTGTTCGGCGTTTTTGTTCTTCGCCGGCGCCTGTTTTCGTAAGGGCGTCCAGGGAACGCGGGTAAGCCCTCAACCGGCGGACGTTGGCTCGCCGGCGCTGGTTCCCACAAACATTTTGCTGCGCACTTCGGAGTCTGCCCGCTCTTCTTTGATGGAGTCGGGTTTCCCCCCGGGCACCAGGACGATCTTCCCGAATTGTTCGCCCGATTCCATCCGTTGAGTGGCTTCTTGTACGCGATTGAGGGGATACACGGAATCCACGAGGGGACACATGCGCGAGGCCGTGACGGCGGCGAGCATTTGGCGGAATTCCTCGTTTGAGCCCATGGTTGAGCCCATGACCACAATGTGGTTCCAATAGAGTTGGGAGATGTTCACGGTCGTCTCGGCGCCCGTGGTGACGCCGCAATGCACGATCCGGCCTCCACGGCGCACGGCTTTGAAATTGACGGACCATGTGGCGGCCCCCACGGTGTCGAAGACGACATCGACGCCCCGGCCTCCGGTGAGGTCTCGGATGGCGTCTCCCAGGCAGGGATTATTGGCGTAGTTAATGCCTGCGTCAGCGCCGAATTCCCGTGCCCGGGCCAGCTTGTCGTCGGAGGAAGACGTGACCAGCACGCGGGCGCCCGCCAGCCGGGCCAGTTGCAGCCCGGCCAAGGCCACGCCTCCGCCGATGCCGTGAATCAGCACCGTCTCTCCCGGCTGGAGACGCGCGCGCGACAGGAGCATGCGCCACGCCGTCAGGTAGGCTAGCGGCAACGCGGCGGCCTCAACCATGGTCAAACGCTGCGGCTTGACGAAGACATTCGAGGCGGGAACCGTGACGCGCTCGGCGAACGTCCCGGGACGGTTCATTCCCACGATGCCGAAAGTAATGCATTCGCTTTGCTCTCCGCGCCGACAGAACTCGCACTGCCCACAGCTCAGACCCGGGTTAATGACCACCTCGTCGCCGGGACGGACATGACCCACGTTTTCTCCCACCTCGATGACTATGCCGGCCGCGTCAGAGCCGAGGATGTGCGGTACAGGCAATTCCATGCCGGGACGACCCTTCCGCACCCAGATATCGAGGTGATTTAACGCTGCGGCGCGGACTTCGAGGAGGACTTCGCCCGCGGCAAGGACCGGGTCCGGCACTTCTTCGTACCGAATGCAGTCTACATCACCGTTTTCGAATATCACGGCAGCTTTCACGGTGCACCTCCCCTTCGTTGCCGCCTGCGGAGCAAAGCAAGTCAAAAACGTCAACCTGCCCGCCGGCCGCACACCATCCGATACACTTCGGCCAGACGCTTCGCGCTGTTCTCCCAGGAAAAGCTCTGCGCGCGGACAAACGCACGCTCCGCCAATTGAGCGCACTCCGTGGGCTTCGTCAGGAGTGCCTCCAAGCCCTCTTCCAGACTGTCAACGTCCCGGGGCTCGGCCAATATGCCGCAAGGCCCAATGACTTCAGGGATTGCCGACACGTTGGAAGTCAGCACCGGCACCCTGGCCGCCATCGCCTCGAGGACAGGGATCCCAAATCCTTCATAAAGTGAAGGATATAGGCACGCTGTTGCACCACGCAGCAGCAGTATAACATCCGGCCGCGCCAAATAGCCGGCATGTTTGACTCTTTGTTCGAGCCCCAGGCTGCGGAGCGTTTCGAAGACCGGTTCGGCGTGCCAACCCCGGCGGCCCACGAGAAGCAGATCAGGACACTCGGAAAACCGGTTTGCGACACGCCGGTAAGCAGCCAGCAAGAGGCAAAGGTTCTTGCGGGGCTCGATGGTACCGATGCAAATCCAATAGTTGCCCGAAAGGCCGAGCCGCGCCTTACAACGAGTCAGAGCGTCTCTATCGAGTTTCCCGGCAAACTCCTCGGTGCGCACGCCATTGGGAACCACAAAAACCTTCTCGGGCGGGGCATGCAACAGCTCGAGGACATCTTGACGACAGCTTTCCGAGACGGCAATCAATGCGTCCGCATTTCGGGCGGCATTTATCAGAAGCCTTCGGTGGGTGCGCACCGTGGATGCCGTGTGCGTTTCGGGATGGCGGAACACAACCAAGTCGTGAACCGTGACAATGCGCTTTGCGCTCTTGGCTGCCGGAAGGAGATGAAATAAGCCGTGAGCAACATCGGCATCGCCGCAAAACCACTCGATGGGCGGCCAGTTGTACTGGCGCCATAGGGCAAGCTTGAGACGGCGCACATTAGGAATCGCAAAGCACCGGGTGAAACCGCGCCGCAATTCATCGGGGATTGTGACGCCCCGCGCCCGCGTGGCGAAAAGGCGAAGGTCCAAAGGGGGGTCGAGGTTCTTGAGAGCATTTGCCTGGTGCAGGGCCGTGTAGCCAACGCCCGTAAGGGGGTGTTCAAGAGCACAACTCACCTCGAGGACGACACGCAGCGGTTCATCAGACACAATAGGCCCTCAAAATGTCGTGCACAGAATATGGCCTGGCTACGCACGCCGGGCATCGGAAGACGCCACATCGTCATCTTCCGCAATGTCTTCGCCGTCTTTGCGGGGCTCGTCTTTCGATGCGCTGGTTGCGTAGTCTCGAAACGTGGATATCGAGAAAGGGGCATCTTTTGCGCGTGCGGGGTCATGCATTTCGCGCGTTTTGTCCGGGCCGTTGCCCGAGTCCTCCCCGCGGGTCTTATCGTCCCCCGCGAAAACCCCTTGTACGCCGTTGTACAATCCGAGAATCTTCGCAGCGATGTCGGCCGCCTGCAGCTGGATGGCTTCGCTTTCTCCGGCCACCAGCTTCTCGAGCACGATACGTTCAACGGTTTCTCTATCCAAAGCGGCATCCTTTAGTCGTTCTGACTTGTCTTCTAAGGCGAGGCGTCTTCCCGCGCCCGGATGCCTCAGAGCTTTCTCGCACTGGATGCGTCCGTTCTGAATGTCGGTATTCTCCGGGAAATCGCGCGCCAACCCGTTAAAGATGGCCAGCGCCTCCGCGAAACGTCCAGAATAGTAAAGGTCGACGGCTTCTCCAAAACGGCGTTTCGCGTCATCATTGGCCTTGCCGCTTCCCTGCCACCAGCTTGGTCCTCCGGCAAATATGGTCTTTCGTTTGGGCGCATCCGTCGTGGTGTTGTCGCTGTTGATGCGCACCGTCGCGCCGCAGGCAGGGCAAAGCCCCGTGCGCCCGATGGCCGAACGAGGAACCTGCATGCGCTGCCCGCATGAACCGCATGTCAAAACCAGCTTACGCATTCACCAATCTTCCCCACCAACTTCCGGTACCGGAACCGGAGGTCCCCACATGCCGTTGGACGGGACACAGTATATCCAAACGCATGATAGCACACCAGAACTCCTTTTCTATTCGGGCCCCAGGAATCGCATCAAGGTGTCCAACATTTCGCCGTCGTCGAAATCATTATCAATGACTTCAGGAATCAGAGTAATCCCCTGCGCATGGTCGGTCTGCTCAGAGGGCGGAATGAACGGTCCCGGGAAAGGCCCTTGTCTTGGAGCAGCGCCGCTTCCCGCCGCCTCTTGGCCGGCGTCTGCCACGTTGTTCGCAGGTCTCCCGACGTGCCCGGTAAGGCGGGGCGCCGCCAGGAAACCAGTTGTCTTGTCTTCGAGCATCTGGATGCGCTTTTCGGCTTCGCTGAGTTTCTGCTGGTTCTCTTGGAACCGCTGTTCATATCCCTGAATGGTCTCTTCCGCTTTTTGCAGCGCCTCTCGCAACAATACTGTCTCGCGTTCGAGAGCGATCTTCTCGGTCTCAATCTGGTGCAGGGCATCAAAGTCGCGGCGTAACGCCCGCAGATCGTCCTGGGCATGCATGAGCGCACGTTCCGCCAGGGCATGCCCCTTGCGTTCGGTATTCAGTTCCGATTGAATCTGCAGGATCTCTTCTTCCGCACTCTGTGTAATACCGGACAACTCGGCCGACAGATGCTCGATATCATCCAGTCTTTGCCTATTCTCGGCCTCTCTTTCTCCTTTGCTTTCCAGAGCGGCCCTGAGTTCCTCAGAGAGCCGCTGGATCATCGACTCTTTTTCCTGGAGACGGGCAGCCGCGGCTTCCGTTGTCTGTTCGACAGAGTGGCGGTCTTCGAGCATACGGCGGGCCTCGTCGCGTTCCGCGCGGAGGGTGGCTGCTTGCTCATCGAGTTTTCCGCAACGCTCAGCGAGTTCCGCCGCTCTCTGTTCTGCCCGGTCCAAGCTGAGTTGTAAGCGCTCGAACTCACCCGTCCGGCTCTCTCCCTGGCTAGCTAGCGCGGAATATTGTCGCTCGAGGAGATGGAACTGCGTCCGTGTTGCGTCATGGGCATTGCGTTCATGCTCCACTGCTGCCGCCATTTCTTTGAGCTGTTCTTCCGATGGACGTCCGTCTTGCGGTTGAGAAAGTCTCCGGCCTGATTCGAGCAGGCCGCGCAGGGATTGCATGAGCTCACGCAGCTCGGCTCCCGCCGCCTGCCGGTCTTCCTCCATGGCCTTCAACTGGTTGCCTAGTTCCTTTGACAGCCGGCCTGCTTTGTTGAGAGCTTGTTCCTGAGCCGCCGCCATTGCGTTGTTGTCACGTAGCGCCGCGAGTTGTTCCTGTGACTCCTTGGCGCGTGTCCGATATTCCTTCAATTGCGAAGCCATGTGCCTCAGGAGCGCTTCGACCTGGGGGTCCATTTTTACGTCAACAATATCCTCGTCCGAGGCATTGCTTGACTCAGGTACGCGGATGATTGCGCCGCACCCTTTGCACCAGCCATGTTGTCCGACAGCCCTGTCCGGCACCTGAAATTGTTTCCCGCATTTTGGGCAGCCGAAAATGATCATGGTCCACCTTTTGCAGGAGCCCATCACCCCGGGCCCCACAGAAAGTGAGCCGAGGGACGCTCCCTGCTCTTCCTAAAGTATAACAGACTCGGGACTTCGGCGGGATGGAGAACGGCCAGGCATGTTGAAGACGGCGCCGGGAGTCAGTAGACTTGCCCCGTCACCAGCGTAAGGCGAAACAGGGGGCCTCCAAACATATGAAGGTATCCGGCACCGCGAACCAGCCGATGAACATCGCCTATCTGGCGCCCGAGCTCGGGGCGCTGACGTCTACGTTCATCTATCGTGAGGTCGGCGCGTTGCGGAAGCGCGGGGTCACGATTGCCCTATTCTCGACAAGCCGCCCGTCGGATTCACAGATCTCTGAAGAAGCCTTGGCCATCGTGGAAGAGACATGTTATCTGTACGACGCACCCGTGCATAACATTGCCGCCGGCGCAGCACGCCATCTGATACGTCATCCGCTTCGCTCTGGCCGCGCGCTCGCCCTCTTGGTCCGCGATGTCCTTTTTGCGCAGACTTCGACGCCGGCCGACCGCTTGAAGATGTTTTGGCATTTTCTTACGGGGTGCCATCTTGGGATGCTTCTCGAGCAGAGCCATGTCGAGCACATCCATGCCCACTTTGCCCATGTGCCGGCGGCTATAGCCATGTATGCCGCGCACATGGCGGGTATTTCGTTCAGCTTCACTGCCCACGCAAATGACCTGTTCGAGCGGGGGACGGCGCTCAAGGAAAAGGTGGGCCGTGCGGCATTTACTGCCGTCATCTCTGAATATAACCGCCGTTTTCTCGAAGGGCGCGGTTGTCTCGCGGAGCGAATTCACCTTGTGCATTGCGGATTGGATGTGTCGCGGTACGATTTCCGGCCGGCACCTCCTGAAAACAGCCCGCCGCTTGTGTTCTCGGTGGGCCGTTTCGTGGAGAAGAAGGGTTTTCACATCCTGATCCGCGCCCTGGCACTCCTGCAACAGCAACAGATCTCGTTCCGCTGCGTAATTGCCGGTACGGGACCTCTTTTCGGCCCGATTCAGGCCCAGTCCGAATCGCTCGGACTGGCTGGCTGCCTTGAAATGCCTGGAGGCATGCCCCAGGAACGCGTGAAAGCCATGTTTGATACGGCCGATGTGTTTGTGCTGCCGTGCGTGGTTGCGGAGAGCGGCGACCAGGACGGGATCCCCGTTGCGCTCATGGAGGCGATGGCATTGGGCGTGCCGGTTGTATCCACAGGAGTATCAGGCATACCGGAACTGATTGCGGATGGGGAGAATGGGTTGTTGGCAGGTGCCGGAGATCCCGCCGCCCTAGCACAGGCCATCCGGCAAATTATGCAGGACTCTGCCTTGGGCCAAAGGCTGGCAAAACAAGCTCGCGCGACCATTGAAGAGCACTTCAATGTGGAAACAATTGCCACGAATCTGGAATCCTTGTTCCGAGCATCGATAGCGATGCAACAACAGACCGGAGGCACGGAATGACGGCGGAGCCTGCTAACCCAACACCCGAGCGGTCGTATGTTATCGTCATCACCGCCCGAGACGAAGCCAAATACCTCCAGGGAACGATAGACAGCATTGCAGGCCAGACGCTTCTGCCGGTCGAACTGGTCATCGTGGACGACGGCTCGAAAGACGAGACCGGGGCGATTGCCGACGCGGCCGCGGCGCAATACCCCTGGGTCCACGTGGTGCATCGCCCTGATCGCGGCGAGCGCAAGGTCGGGGCGGGCGTTGTCGAGACGTTTTACGCGGGCTACGAAGCCCTCCAAACACGAAGCTTCGCGTATCAATGCAAGCTTGACGGCGATCTCACCCTGCCGCCCGGGTATTTCGAAGGAATCGTCAAGAAGATGGAGGCCGATGCAACGCTGGGCGGGGCGAGCGGCAAGGTCTTCAATCCGGTTGGCGAAGGGGCGTTCAAGGAGGAACGCATCATTGATGACATGGTATCCGGCGCTGTCAACTTTTGGCGCCGGGCCTGCTGGGAACAGATAGGAGGCTACGTGCGCATGGTCATGTGGGATGGGATCGCCATGCACCGTGCCCGCATGTTCGGCTGGCATACACGCAGTTTCCGTGACAAGGATTTGGAGATCATTCATCACCGCCTCATGGGTTCCTCACATAAGAACATTCTTCATGGGCGTATGCGTTGGGGCCGCGGCCAATGGTTTATGGGCTGCCACCCCCTTTACATCATCGCCAGCGGGATCAACCGGATGTTTGAACGTCCCTATATCGTGGGCGGAATTTGCATTATGGCGGGTTACTTTTCGAGCATGATCAAGGGCGCTGAACAATATGATGACCCTGAATTCCGCAAGTACCTGCATGCCTGGCAACTGAAACGGCTGGGATTGGCTTTCCTTGCGCCCGAGGTTACGCCCCACGAACGGAACGCTTCATGAGAGCCGGCGAAGAACAGAACGGCGCCGTCGTCCCGGATCTTAACGTGTCCTTCGTTGTCATCGGATACAATGAATCCGCAACACTCAAGGACTGCCTCGAATCGGTGAAGAATGCGGACATGGAGGGCCTGTCCTGGGAATTGATCTATGTGGACGGCGGCTCGACCGATTCCAGTATCGACATTGCGCATGAGGTGGGCGTCGACCAGTTGCTGGGAGGCGAGAAACGCCGGCGCGCCGCCGAGAACCGAAATCTGGGACTTGCCGCCGCGCGAGGCAGACACGTCCAATTCATCGACGGCGATATGACGGTGTCTCCGGATTGGCCGCGAGTTGGTGTCGAGTTTCTCGAGGCGCATAGCGATGTTGCGGCTGTATGCGGTAATCTGAAGGAGGTCTGCCCTGGCATCCTCTTCGAAGCCCTGCAAATCGATTGGGCGCCGCGCGAACAGGCCATTCGCCATTGTGGCGGGGCCGCGCTATATGTTCGGGCTACACTGCAGGAAGCGGGTGGTTTTCCCACGGATGTCGCCTTCGGGGAAGAGCCGTTATTGTGCTGGCGACTCCGTAATGAGTACGCCAGGAAGATCTACCAACTCAATCGCGTAATGGCGCAGCACAATCTAGGTTTCCGAGGCATCCGCGACTATTGGCGCCGAAACGTGCGCTGCGGCCAAACGTATGCCGAGATAGCCGCGCGCTGCTGGCGGACATCCGATCCGCTTTGGCGAAAAGAATGTATTGTGAACGTCTTCTGGGCGTGTGCCACGGTTGCGTCCATCACCTTGCTGGGTGTGGGGAACATCTGGGTCAAGACGGCCGTGGTTGCAGCAGTGATGCTCATCATCGGCAGGAAGTTCGTCCAAACCAAGCTCAAAGGCTACTGCGCTCTTGTGTCTCTTGTGTATGCAATGCATACCTACTTCTCGAAACTTTCTATTGCTTGGGGAGAATGTCGCTGGTTTGCGGGTCATGTGCGCAGAAAGGTCATAGGGCAATGAGCAACGCGTATTTTTGCCAGACGCCGGAGTGCAAAGACGTTCACGCACTGGCGCATTCGTTCAGTTCCCTTCTTTGCAGCGGAAACGCGAGCGTCAACCATTACGCTGCAGCGGGCCAGGCGTTGTTTGGATTGGCAAGTCTTGACAAGTTCGGCCAGGGTCTCATGCCGCGATATCTCGAAGATACGCGGTATTGGGGCGTCTTGACCGGCGAATTGCACACGTGCGGTGCTCTTGAGACGTGCAAACAAGCCTACCCCGATGCACAAGACGATTTGGGGCTATTGGCGAAGCTCTCCCGGGAGAAGCGGCTCTGCGAGACCTTGCCCACGCTCAACGGCGCGTTTTTCCTGATGCTGTGGGATCCCGATTCGCATACGCTTGTCGCGGCCAACGACCGCTATGGCCTGTATCCGATGTACTGGGCGCATCGGGGTTCGCATTTCTGCCTTGCCAGCCGTGTAATGGGGCCTGTTCTCGCCGGAGTGGTCCCGGGAGACATTGATCCCTTGGCAGTTGCGCAGATCTTGACCGTGGACGACTTCGCCGGAGATCGAACGCTTGTGCGCGATGTCTCGGTCTTCCCTCCGGGGACCATGATGACAAAGACCCTCGAAACCATCGAATGGAAGACCTATTGGGCCTGGGAGTATCCCTCGGAACAGGGTACTACCGTCGAGGAATGGGGCCGGCGCGCGGGGGCAGCATTAGTCGAGGCCGTGCGGCGCCAGGCGGGTACGCGGCGCAGCATCGGCGTTACACTCAGCGGCGGACTCGATTCCCGGTGCATAGCGGCGGCTGCCGTACAGGCAGGAATATCGCCGCGCACGTTCACGTGGGGGGAAGACCGGTGCTATGACCGTGTGCTGGCTGCCAGAATTGCGGGCGTCCTCGGAACCGAGCACAGGGATTGTCCTTACGAATACGACACATTGGCCGAAAGGTTCAGCGAAGGAGTCGCGATAACTGAAGGCATGTGCAATACGTTCGACATGCATTTTCTCGCGCATCTCCACGTGATCGAGAGTGTGGACCTTGTACTGAATGGATTCGCCGGAGATGCCGTGCTGGGAGAGACGTTCTTGCGTCCGCAATGGTCTAAACCGATGCAGCCCGATGAGCTTGCAGAGAACGTTTTCGGGCGTTTCAACAGATTCCTGAAAGAGTCCGACTTATCCAGAGCCATGCCGGCAGTAAAAGATCTTGGTGCGGAGGATTATCCTCTCGCGATCTTCAAACGTCAGTTCGGGGAACTGGGTCACTTGAGCACGCCCGATGCAGCGCATCGTTACCTCTTCGACAACCATGTTCGCCGCAAAACGGCCATGGGCACCGTCCTGATGCGCGAAGGGGCCGAGTCGGCGGCATGCTTCTTTGATTACGATTTCAACGACCTGGTCCGAAGCATCCCGACAGACTTGCGGGCAAATCATCGCACCTACCGCGCGATGATGCGCAGCACTTTTTGCAGTGTTGCCGCCATTGCCTGGCAAGCGACCCTGCTCCCCCCCCTTGCTCCGGAGTGGCAAGTTTTTGCGTCCAAGGTCGTGCGCCGGGTTAGTGCGAAGGTCGAGCGGCTTACTGGCTGGCACGGACTGGCCAAACGCCAACAGGTCGGGGACTTCACTCGACATCTGCGCAACGAGCTGCGCGATTGGATGCACGGTCTCGTGATGACGGAATATCCCCTTCCGGAAGATATCTTGATGCCCGGGTTCTACCGTCAGGTCTGGCAGGAACACCTCGAAGGGAAAGACCGCTACCGGTTGTTGGGCGCCATCGTGCCCATTCTGGAATTGTCCAGATTAGTGCAGCGGGTTCGAACAGGGCAGCTTGTGCCTGGCCGTGCCCCGGTGCTTGTGAGAAACTGACGGCGGCTTTGGTTCATTCAGGAGGCCTCAGGCGCAAGGCCTGCGGCGGTATTTTCGACAACAGTTGTTGCTGATACCCAAGCGTGATGAACTTGCCGTATTTTCCTGTGGTATGCTAGCCAGACCGTATACAAGAGCCTCTTGCGCGCAGAACGTGGGTAACAACCTCCGAGGTGCCTGAGATGAACTCGTGTCTTTGTCGATTACCGGCTACGGTTGTCCTGATTGGGGGGATTCTTATGACCGGAACATCGCTTGCACAAGACCTGCAAAAGACCAGAAGCAGCCTGTACGGTCCGGAGGTCGTGGCTTCCTTGCGGCGCAACATTGATCGGTTCGAATGGGCCGGGGCGGCGCGCGACGGGATTGTCGCCAGCGCACAGAAATGGCTCGCCATGCCGGAGGATCACCTGTGGGGCTTGATGTTCGGGGCGACCATCCCCCGGTCGTGGATGGTGTGGTCCAATGGGTACTGCCCGGCGTGCAAGACGAGCGTGCCCATGTACAACTGGAAGATGAATGCGCTCGAGCACCCGTGGAAGGTGCAGTGTCCCCACTGCAGCGAGTTCTTCCCCAAGAACGATTTTGGAGCGTTTTACGCATCTGGACTCGATGAGCACGGGGTGTTCGAACCCGGCAACGCCGACCGCTCGCTCTTGTTCAATACGGATCATCCTGATGCGAATGACCCGCTCCATCTTTTCGGTGTCGATGACGGCACGGGGTATGTCGAGGGAGACAATCGGTGGCGATTCATCGGGGCGTACCTGATTTATGGACAATGGAAACAGGGCGTGGTAGAGGGCATCAGCACCCTCGCGGCCGCGCACTTGATGACCGGCGACCCAGCCTATGCCAGGAAAGCCGCTATCCTCATCGACCGGGTTGCGGACCTCTATCCCCTGTTCGACTTTGGGGCGCAGGGCGTCCTCTATGAGGGAAAAGCCGATCGCGGCTATGTGTCGACGTGGCACGACGCCTGCGAAGAGACCCGTGAAATCGTCATGGCCTACGACATGATATTCGAAGCCATTAAGGACGATACCGGGCTAGTGGCGTTTCTTTCGAAGAAATCCGAGCAATACAAGCTCGACAATCCCAAGACGGGTTTCGCCGACATTCAACGCAACATCGAGACGCGTATCCTGCGCGACGCCATCGCCAACCGCCCCAAAATCACGACCAACTATCCCCGCACGGAGATTGCGCTGGCCATTGTTTACGCGGTCCTGGGTATGCCCGAAAACGAAGCGGCGTTTTGGGGACTCGTCGACCCGATGCTGCAGCAGGCCACTTCGGTCGACGGAGTGACAGGCGAGAAAGGGCTTGCGGGCTACTCGTGTTTCACCATTTCCGCGGTGGGCTGTTTCATTGGCGAATTCGCGAAGTCCGACCCGGCGTTTCTGCACACCCTGTTGGAACGGCACCCGAACCTTCGGAAGACCTATCGATTCTTCGCGGATACGATGTGCCTGGGCCGGTATTACCCGCAAATCGGCGACACGGGCGCTTATTGCCATGCGGTGAACCGGTACGTAGGCCTGAATTTCGCCCGTTATGGCGGCGGCTCGAGCAGTTCGGGCTGGACCCACATCCCACCTTCGATGTTCACCCTCTGTTGGCAGCTGTACAAAGAAACGGGCGACCCCGCATACGCCCAGATCGCGTACCGCGAAAACGGCAACGAACTGACAAACCTGCCCTATGACTTCTTCATCGACGACCCCGGACCCGTCGCCGCGGACATCGAGGCGGTAATAGCCCAGCACGGCCCGGAAATCATTCTGGGTAGCGTCAACAAGGAAGAGTGGCATCTTGGCTTGATGCGCTCGGGCGAAGGGGAACACCGCCGGGTGTTGTGGCTCGATTACGACGCGGGAGGCCCCCACGGCCATGCCGACGGCATGAATCTGGGATTGTTCGCGAAAGGGCTCGATTTGCTGCCCGAGTTCGGGTATCCGCCCGTCCAGTTCGGTGGCTGGGGTTCGCCCCGGGCTCGTTGGTACACCATGAGCGCCGCACACAACACGGTGGTCGTGGATGGTGCGAATTCAGCCTGGGGTCAGGCAGGCGAAACGACGCTCTGGGCCGAGGGTGCGGCCTTCCATGCCATGCGTATGACAGGCCCCGGTTTGATTGGCGGCGAACGGTTCGAGCGGACGGCTGTCATGGTAGACGTATCTCCCCAAGACTTTTATGTGCTCGACGTCTTCCATGTCAAGGGCGGTCACGACCACACGAAATTCCTTCACAGCCACTTCGGCGGGGTCCAGGTATCCGGATTGAACCTCCAGCCCGCGGAGGACTACGGCCACGACACCCAGATGCGCAGCTTCCAGATGGATCCAACCGCGCAATCTGGGTGGTCGGCCGATTGGAGGGTCGAAGACCGGCTGAAACTGCTTGAGACTGAGCGGGACATCCATCTGCGGTATACCGATTTTACTCAAGAGGCGTCGGCGGGGCTCGCGGAAGGCTGGGTTGTCGTCGGCATCTATAAATCGAGCGAGGAAATTTGGATTCCGCGTGTCGTTGTCAGAAGACAGAACGCCCAGGATGCTCCCCCGCTCGAATCTACGTTTGTGGGAGTCCTGGAACCCTATGAGGGCAACCGGTTTATCGGGTCCATCCGCCGATTGCCAGTTCAAACACCCGAAGGAACGGCTGTTGGCGGCACACACACTGCGCTCTTGCTTGAACTGGCCGACGGCCGCCGCGACATCGTGATCGTGCGCGACCGCCTTGATGCGGCGGCCACGCGCGTAGCCGTCGAGGCTAATCCCCAGACCCGCACCGACGGCGAGATTGCGATGGTTCGCCTTGATGCGCAAGGAAACGTCGTATACACAGCCCTGTGCGGAGGTTCGCTGCTCGAGTCCGGTGAACATCTGCTCAATCTCGAGGGCGTGGCGAGATTCCACGAAATGGGCACACCGTAAAGGCGTCCCGATTTCACCATATCGCTTGTCCCGGCATCTTGTATCATAGAAACCATCAGGGCAGGGAGAGATGCCGTGAGCGACGCCGAGCTGATCAAAAAGATCCTCGCTGGGGACGAGGAGCGCTTTGGGGAAGTCATCGACCGCTACGCGCGCAGGGTCTGGGCTCTGTGCGCGAGCTACGTACATAACCCCTCCGACTGCGAGGATTTGGTGCAGGAGAGCTTTGTCCGCAGCTATTTGCGCCTCAATACGATACGCGAGCCCGGGGCGTTCGGCGCCTGGCTCGGGCAAATCGCGCGAACACAGTGCCTGGAATGGCTCCGTAAACGCAGCCGGGAGAAGAACGCGGTCGCCAACCTCGAAGAAGCCGCAAACGAAGCCTCCGCGGAAGACCTGGCATCGGAGGCCGCGCAACGCGATGAGATGCGCGCCTTTCTCCGCCAGAATCTCAACGCTCTACCAGACAAGTATCGTGAGGCCCTATACCTTTTCTACCTCGGAGGGCATTCCGTAGCGGAAGCGGCCCGTTTCCTCGATATCTCGGAAAGCGCGTTTAAGAAACGCCTTCAACTGGGCCGCGA
>DAOLNV010000054.1:24138-25199 GCA_035416745.1 Candidatus Hydrogenedentota bacterium
CCCTTTGTCCATTGGAAATGGGCTCGGAATGCGGCTCCTGCGGCGGGCAGCAAGGTCTCCAAGGCTTTGCAGAACCGCATAGACATCGAGTTCGACGGCGAGCATATCCGCAACATTCTTGAGTTTCTCTCGGAATATGTCGTAAACATCGTTGTAGACGTGCGGGCCGTTCCAGCACCTCCTGTACGCGGAGTAAGCGCGCAAGACTATCGCGCCTTGGTCTGGGAGCATTGTCCGAAAGCTGCTCCGTCCTATTTGACGGAAGGCTTGGTCGAAAGCGTGGATTTGAGGGAGGTACCGCTGCTAACAGCCCTCGAACACCTTTTGTACCCGCTTGGGCTGGTCTACGAAGTGAAGCCCTATGGATTCTTCGTTACCGCTCCGGGAAGGCAACAAGCTTTGGCAGGCCTGAAGGACGAGGAAACTGCCGACGACCTGGCAAAGATGCAGGAAAAGCTTTCAGAGCCTGTCTCGATAGTGTTCAAATACGAACACCTGAGCCGAATTCTCGAGTTCATCGGAGAGTATCTCAGAGTCAACTTTGTAGTCGACCAGAGCGTCGTGGCCCCCCCAGTCGTTGCGGGAACGCCGCTCCCGCTTAGGGTCTTGCAGATTACGGAAATGCCTGACGGGAGCAAACGGGCCCTCATCCAGTTGCAGTCCCAGACACCTTACTGGTATGAGCCGGGAGAGCGGTTCGAAGACTATCAGCTCGTTTCAATTTCTCGGGATTGCGGAGCAGTGGAACTCTTTTCTGAGCGAGAGCGCTGCAAGTATGCTGTAAAGGTGAAAGAAGATGACCCCGGATCCCCTGGAACAGCGCCTTTTCCATCGCCCCCCCCGGTCACGCTGCCACCGGATACCAACGACATCCAACAATGGCTGCGGGATATGGAAGGCAAACAGTATGTTACCGACGGGCTGGTCGACCACATCAATCTTCGCAATGTGAAGTTGCGACACGCTTTAGAAGCGCTCCTGGTCCCCTTGCATCTGGGCTACGAAAACGAAGGGGACTATGTTTTCGTTAGTAGCCCGGAGTTGCTGGCAAGTGACAGCGA
>DAOLNV010000054.1:25299-32762 GCA_035416745.1 Candidatus Hydrogenedentota bacterium
GGCACTCCCAATGAGTTGGCGGGGGCCGACCGGTTTAAGGAAGACTCCTGGGTCGTCATCAAGGGTCAGATCAAGCCTGAACCGGCGAACTGAAAAATCCTTCCAAGCCCGCATTCCTGCTGGACATACGCGTGTTTTCGCGCTACCATCCTGTTCCCGAGGTTAGGAGGGCAGTAGAATGTGGATCGGCGCCGTCGCTATTGCGTTACTCGTGGTTTTGCCAACTCTCGCCGTTCCCGTGATGCTGTATTTGTCCATCAAGGGGATGGCAAAGGCGAAACATTCACTTGAACCTGCTTTACTCGAGGAATTTCCCCTCGATTATCGCGTCGCGACGCAAACCGACCAATGGGCCCGCACCAAAGGGCTTCGCTTTCTGGGCGGCAGCTCGATGAAATTGCCAAACACGGTCTTCATTGCCGCGTGGCAACTGAGCGAGTCCCCGACCTTTTTCTGCATGTACGGTGTGCGAGACAAGTATGCTTACGATTTTGTCACCTATCTGACGCCAAACCGTACCCTCACCACAACCAATTCCAGGGACGGATTGATGCTGCCCCGCCGCCCCGGACGATACTGCCAGGCCTTCGAGAACACCGACTTCGACACCCTGTGGCGGTGGCACCAGGTATCTCTGGCCTACCTCCAGACAGCCGGACGTATCGCGCCGCAGGCCATGAACAAAAGCTTCGGGGATGCCTTTACCGAGGCAATCGTTGACCAGCTTCGCTACGTGCAGAGCATCCCGCTGTGGCCGGTCCGCGGCCTGAAATGGTATTTTGTGAACCGCTCAAAACTCAGCAATAAACCTATCGAGGAACAGCACCGGGCCGGGCTGGTCAAGCTTCCAACCGACTTGACGTGGCGCGAGGATGAGGCGTCCTGAGTGCGCCGTTTGCCAGGCGCCGCGTGGGCAGGGGCTGCCCATCACGAGCGATGTCTGCAATCCTATCCTGAAGAATTCGGCCTGTCTCGGGGGCTACCATCCGGACCTTCAACCCTTCTGTCTCTTGTGAATCCCCATCGTCCGGCAAATGGGCAAGGTATCGGGCCCGGGTATTCCTGAGGGGGGCAAAAAGACGGATCTTTCGGCCAGTGGGCTGCGCATCCTAGAACGAATGCGACAATAAGTCGGGTATTAGGGTATAATTAGTTCGATCCGCAGGCTCGGAATGGTCTTTCCCCATGAAATCCGCCGTTGCCCGCTGTCTATTATGGTAACCCCTGACAACCAGGCTGTGTGGCAGTTAAATAGCACTTATGAACGCAACAATTGCAGACGGAACGTCGTTCTGGCACCGCCTTCCCATCGTGCAGACGCTCCATGAGCTGGAGAAGGGTCCCCGCTCGTTTCTCTGGTACGTGTCATTCAATGTTGTCGGGTGGCAATGTGTGCTCGGCCCGGCATTGGTGCTGTTGGCCCGCCGCATCGATATGCCGCCGTCCTGGGTAGGAAGACTTCTGTCGTTTACGCCGTTGTCAATGATTCTGGTTCTTTTCGGGGTGCGCATCATCAGCCGTGTAGGCTCGAAACGGCTTATGCTCGTAGCATGGCTTTCCCGGAACATCATCGTCTGCGGTGTTTTTTTCATTCCCTGGGTATACGAGAGCTGGGGTCCCCGTGCGGCATGGTATGTGCTGATGGGAAGCACGCTGGGGTTTTGCATCGCCCGTGCCATTGGGGCGGGCGGATGGTGGCCGTGGCTTCACGAATTGGTCCCTGCGAATCAGCGCGGCCTCTATTTCAGTGCGGAGACCATGGTCACCAATCTCATTTCTGTGCTCGTGTTCGGCGTGCAGGCTCTTATTTTGATGAATTCCCAGACCTTGGGGCGTTACCTGCTGATTTTCATGATTGGCGTAATGGCGGGATTGACCAGCCTTATCTACATCGCGCGTATCCCCGGCGGCAGGGGTTCCGCCGAGAAGGAAGGCGATATAGAGACCTTCGGCTCATATTTCCGCGTTCTGTCGGATCTCCCGTACCTTCGTTTCCTGGCGGTTTCATCACTGAGCTTTTCGTGCGTTGCCTGGTACACGTCCTGTTCGATTCTGTACATGCGCGACGCGCTTGGAATGTCGTCCGGATACATTACGGCCATTACATCGGCGGGAAGTCTTGGCATTCTGCTGACCATCCGGGCCTGGGGCCGTTTCGCCGACCACAGCGGCAGCGCCCGGGCGATGTCCAAGACGCTTTTCGCCTTTTCGCTTGCGACCTTGTTCTTCCTGCTGCTTCTGCCGGATGAGGGATGGACCCGTTGGGCAGTATTGCCCGCCGCGGTGATGGCCGCCGTGTTCAATGCGGCATTCAACGTCTCGGCCAACCGCGCGAACCTCAATTTCATCAAGGCAACGGGTCTCGTCGCATATACCAACACGTGGAGCATCGTCACATCCATTGCGCTAGGGATAACGCCGATCATCGCCGGAAAAATCATCGACGCGTGGGGACTCGATGGTTTTCGCCTGTGCTTTGCCGCGGCGGGTATCGGCGGGGTACTCTGCGCAATGTTGTGCCGGGTGACAGTTCCGGACGGGGAGCCGGTCGAAATGTCTGTTACCGAGTTGCTCAATCCCGGCCTGCCTATCCGCACGCTGGCCCGCATCTTCTACATCACGGCGGGGTTTCACCAGAGCAACCGGAACCCAAACCACCGCGCCCCACAGAGCCCCGACCTGTAGAACACGACCCCCCGGCGTTCATTCTGTTTGGGTTGCCGCCTGCGGCCGGGCTCACTTGAGTGCGCCCGCCATAAGCCCTTTTATGAAGCGCCTTTGCATGAGCAGGTAGAGGACGGTCACGGGAAGGGACAAGACGACGGTTCCCGCGAAAATGTTGCTCCAATTCTTGACGTACTTGTCCGTCAGGAACGTGTACAACTGGACGAACACCAGCTGAGCGCGCGGTCCCACAATGATGAATGCCTGCATGAAATCGTTCCAGATCCACAACCCCCAGAAGATGATGACCGTGATCGTGCATGGCACGAGCAGCGGAAAGATGATGCGCCAGAATGTCGAGACGGAACCGCAACCGTCCAATGCCGCGGACTCCTCCATCTCCTTGGGAATGGTCGACATGAAACCGCTGTAGATGAAAATGCATAGGGGCAGTCCCCACGAGACGTAATGCACCCAGAGGGCAAAGTAGGAGAAGTCGGCGCCCGACTGCGCAAGCAGCGTTTCACCGGCGGTCCCGTATGTCGTGGCGTGAACCCCCGCCGCGGGTGCGACGCGGTCCAGCACGCTTATGGAGGCCGCGCCAATAGTTTTGAACTCCTTCAGGAGGGGCACCATGATGATCTGAAAGGGTATCGTGAGTCCCGCGAGAAAGAAGAGGCGGAGGAACTTTCCGGAAGCCATGCGGCGGCGCGTCATCGAGTAGGCTGCCATCGGCGCTGTAGTGATGAGGGCCAGAATCACGACAATACACATGATCAGGCTGTTGACCATGGGGCCGGCGAGGCGCGCCTTGGTGAAGAGGAACCGGTAACTGTCGAGATAGAGGCCGTTGGGAGGCGCAAAGGGATTCTCGCGAATCGCGGGTAACGGTTTCAGTGAATTGATCACCGCCAGCAGACAGGGCGAGACGAACAGGATTCCAAGGAGGAGCATTGCGATTTCAAAGAGGGGCCAACGGCGCTTTGAATCGTTCCGCGTGATCATAGGGCCACCTGCCTTCGCCTCAGGAGGGATGCCTGAACCGCCGCCACGGCCACCAGCGCCGTGAAGGTCACGAAAGACACGGCCGCGGCGTAGCCTTGACGGTTGTTGAGCACCCCCAGATGGTAAATGTAGTAGCCGATGGTGAAGGTATCGTATCCAGGCGCGCCTTGGGTCGTTACCACGATTTGTGGAAAGAGATTGATGCCGGTAATCAGGGCCAGAACTGAATTTGTGGTGATTGTGGGCAATAGCATGGGGAACTGAACGTGGGTGAATACCTGGAGCGGCCCGGCGCCGTCTATTCGGGCAGCCTCGTAGAGGTCGGTTGGGATGGTCTGGAGGTTCGCCAGGTACAGAGTGGTGAAGAAGCCCAGCCCGCTCCATGCCACCAGAGCAAAGACGAAATAGGGCGCCCACTCGCGCGCCAACATCCAGTTCTGGGCGAGCGCATCAAGGTGTATCGCTTCAAGAAGGATGTTGATAGCCCCTTCCCGGTAGTTGGCAAGGTAACGGAACAACAGTGCGCTAACCAGGATGCTCAAGATATAGGGGTAGAAGAACATCCCGCGGACCAGCCCTTTCATAACGCGAAGCTTGTCGAGAAGCACTGCCAGGAACATCGTCGCGAAGGTGAAGAAGAGCGTCAGCAGGACTGTCTCGAAGAGGGTGAACCGCACGGACGAGCGAAACATGGTGTCGGCCGCGAGCTCTCGAAAATTGGCCAGCCCGACAAAACCGGGATTGTCGGTCCATCCCGTCCAGTTGGTGAAACTGTAGCCAAAACCCATGAGTGCAGGCAGCACGATAAACCCCGCATACAGGGCGACGGCGGGACCGCACAGCACCAGCGACGCGAGAAACTCGCGCCACATTCTCTCGCGGGCATGGGTCCGAGCAGGATGGTTCATGGGTAGTTGTCCCCGGCTGCATTACGGCACGCTACGGAGAATAGCAGAGGGTTCGGGCGTTGGGCAAAGCAGAGGCCAGCACAGCGTGCGGTGGAACGAACCTGGAATCTCGTCTAAACTACGCGTCATGATGGGAAGATAATCAAGGGGGGGCGGCACGTGAGAGGTTCTATAACTGTTTCCAGTTGCTTGGCGGTGATTGCCGGGGCGGCGCTACTCGCGGGTTGTGGCGCGCCTATGGAAGAGGGCGAAGTCATTCGGGTCACGCGCAATATTGGCGGCCGGGAGGGCTTCCGAAGACATTTCGAAACGTGGAGCCGGGTCTTCGCGGAACAAAACCCCGGCTGGCGTATGGAACTCATCGACCTGGGCAATGCCGAGGGGTCGTCGTTCTACAAGTCCCGTATTGCTACGGGCGACCTTCCCGAAGTCATCATGGTCTGGGAGATGACGAATTTCCTTGCGGATGGAGGCCATCTCATCCCGCTTCCCGACAGCTTCTACGAGGAATTCGGGATTGCTCTGCCACCTCCGTACAAGGGCAAACGCTACACTTCCCAGCCGGGCCTTCAGCTTCAGGGGGTCGCGATCAACAAGAAGATGTGGGCTGACATCGGCGTAACGGAACCGCCCGAGACTTGGGACGCTTATTTCGCTGCTTTCGAGAAACTCAAAGAAAAAGGCTATCAACCCGTCGTGCTCGGGGGGTTCGAGTGGTCCGCGTCCCAGCCGCTGTCCTATATTTTCGGCGCCGACATGTACCAGCGCGACCGTAAACCCGGCGAGCCTTCGTGGACTATCAAACGCGACAGGGACGAGGTCACTTTCTTGAAAGACCCGGTCGCGCGTAAGGCCATCGAGACCATGATTCAGCTGGTCGAGAGGTTTGTGCCCGAGGGCGCTTCCAGCGACGGGTACGACGAGGAAAAGCGCGATTTCTACGGGGGCAAGGGCGCAACGTGGTTCATGGGATGCTGGCTGGCGGGGGACCTTGAGCCGGAGAAAGTCGATGTCGATATCGACTACTGGCCCGTACCCTCTCTGCTCGGAAATCCTCCTGCGTTCATCAGGACCTCCGGGATGCCCTCGGGTTGGGCCATAACCACCTCCGCTGTGGGCGAAAAACACGAGAAGGCGGTCGCGGTCCTCGAGGCATTTTATGATCCCGTTGTTTACCAGGCATTTCTTAACGGCGAGGGAATGATGGGCGCCGCCGGGAAGGTCCCGGCGACCCGTCCCCAATATGAGTGGCCACCCGCCCGGCAGTTTATCGAGAACATGGCGGCCAACCATGCCAAGTATGGCGATACCTTGGGTTTCCATATCGCGTTGGATGACATGGTGCCTGCGGTCTTCTATACCTCCATGATGCGGGTGATGCAGGAGATCATGGCTGGAAACCGCGACATCGATGCCCTGCTCGGAATGCTGGATCAGGAATGGGTGATGGGCCGGAAGGGTACATGAGCGGGCTTGACAGGTTTTCGTATTGACAGCTGGGTCCGTGGGCACTACCATAAAGAACAATATCGCTCAAGAACGAACATCGCCGCCCTGACGGTGAAAGGCGGCAGGTGGGGAGTGGTACGTGTCTCGCATATCCGACGTACAGTTTGCATCGCCGCGCATCAGTCTGCAAGACCTTGCGGGGAAAGACTATATAGATGCTGTGTGCCGTGCAGGGGCGTTTCTCCGCGAGAGTTCGGTGGCGGCGCTGCGCGAGATAGCGAGGCGCAAGGTTGACTTTTTGCCTCTTGAGTTCCAGCGGCGGTTGTCGGCACGGCTGGAGCAGGTCGGGACGGTGTGCACCTCCCCCGCTCCGAAGACCTCCGGCGGCGCCACGAGTCTCGAGTTCGAGAGCCACTCCCATAGTGAGCAGGCGCCTCTCAGCGCGTGGGGGTATTTCCGGATAGGCGAGAACGGCCGCTTGTACCTGACATCCAAGAGCGAACACTACCATGCGCCGCTTGGTCATGGTTTCCCCGGCTATGCCCTGATTCGCCATGCGCAGGCGCTTGGTATCCCGAACGCCACCCACAACAATACGCGCGGGCATATCACCCGCCTCCTCGAGCAGGAGATGGTCCGGGCGGCCTCGGGCATTTCCCGCGGGGACGGGACGACACTGGCAAGGACGTTGCGCTCGAGAGCGACGACCGTTCTCAACCGGGTGCTGAACCTCGAGACAGGCAGCCTCGCCGCCGAGGCGGCTCTGAAGATGATACTGGCGCGCTTCTATCGCAGCGAAGCCGGAGGACTCGCCCCGAAGTACGCGGGGCGCAAACCGGTGGTCGTGGTCCTGGGCGATGACGAGGGCGGACTCGAGGCCAACTATCACGGCACGACGTTGCTGACGCAGGTCATGCGCGGGATGTGGCCCGAAATGGCGGGCATTCTGGAGAAGAGCGGCCTGTTCACCGTGCGCGCGGTACGGCCGAACAACTTAAATGATCTCGAGGAGGTATTTGCGCGCTGGGAGAGGCCTCCCTACAAAATTGCGGGCTTCTTCCACGAGCTGGTCCTGATGAACTACGGGGCGGTGCGCCTGTCCAAAGGGTTTATTCGGCGTGCGTACGCGTTGTGCCGCAAGCACGACGTGCCCACGGTTTGCGATGAGATTCAATCCTGCGTGTGGAGTCCCGAGCTCTATCTTTACCGTGAATACGGAGTGAAGCCAACGTTCGTGGTTGTCGGGAAAGGGTTTCCGGGGGGCGAGTATCCCGCTTCGAGGGTCCTGTTCAGCGCCGCCATGGACAGCCTGCCGCAGTTCGGGGCGCTGGTGACCAACGGGCAGGAAGAATTGGCATCCCTGGCCTATTTGATTACCATGCGCTGGGTCGAGGCGAACCGCGAGAGAATCAAGAAGGTTGGAGCATACTATGAGGA
>DAOLNV010000054.1:32862-38890 GCA_035416745.1 Candidatus Hydrogenedentota bacterium
GCCGTTCTCTCCCGGGCGGGCATTGTTGAGTTTTCATTCAGGGAGAAGAGCAGCCTCCACGCAGAAGAAAAGCGGGCTATCGCACATGAAGCGGCGCAACTCGTGCAACGCGGCATGACCCTGACCCTTGACACAGGCACTACCGCTCTCGAGGTCGCGAGAGCTATCGCGGGGATTCCCGATCTGACGGTGCTGACGTCGTCGCTCGCGATCGCCTCGGCTCTTTATGGCCGCCCGAACATTGCGCTGGTGCTCACGGGCGGGGCGGTGCGCACGGGAAGCCCCGACTTGTCGGGCTGGTTGACTGAAGAAAACCTGAAGCGGTTTCGCGTCGACATGGCGTGTATCGGCGCAGACGGCGCGGACCGCGAAGGGGCGTTCACAACGGATGTCAGTGTCGCGCGTGTTTCGCAGGCCATGATTGCCAGCGCGAAGGAAACGGTGCTGGCCGCCGACCACACAAAATTCGAGAAACCGGCCTTTGTGCGGTTTGCTTTGTGGGGCGATATCGACCACGTCATCACGGGCGCCGCGGCGTCTCCCGAGACCCGCAACTGGCTCGAAAAGGCCGTTCGGACCGTAACCTATGCGCGCCACGAGTAGACAAGGAGCTAGAGAACGGTCCGTCCTCATCGGAATTGATGTGGGCACGACAGTTCTCAAGGTGTGTGCGTTTGACGCAACCTCGGGGGCGCTTCTTGCCCAGACTTCACAGAAGCTGCCGGTTGCGCTGTTGGCGAACGGGGGCCGTGAACAAAGCGTGCAGACGCTGGACCGCGCTTTCGCAGCCTCAGTGAATGCGGTTCGCGAACGGCTCGGAAACCGTTGGAGCATGGTGACGGGCATCGGCCTGGCGGCTCAGGGCGGCAGCAGCATCATTGCCGAGCGCAAATCGGGCAAGGCTCTCACGCCCATGGTTTTGTGGAACGATGCCCGGGCTCACGCCCACGCGTCGCTCATCGAGAAACGCACCACTCCGGAGTTCTGGCTGGAATTCACGCTGCGCGAGGGTATTCCGCATGGTCTGGCGCGCCTGTCGTGGCTCCGGGAAAAGCGCCCTGGCCTGTTCCACGATTTCAACATCCACGTTGGCGCGGGCGAGTGGATGTTTCATCGGTTGACGGGCGTGTGGCGGCAGGACCCGGGGAATGCGATTCAGGTGGGATCATACAATGCGGCGGCCAAACGCCTGGATTCCGCGGCGTTCGATGTTATCGATATCGAGCTGTCTTTTGTGGCAAGGCTGCGTGAGGAACACGAGACCGCACGGTTATTGCCTGCGGCCGCCAAACGTCTCCGCCTCACTGCGGGCATTCCAGTAGCAGGCCCGTACATCGACCAGGAAGCCGGCTATCTCTCCGCAGCAGGCGTCTCGCCGCATCCCGTCCACTGCTCTCTTGGCACGGCGTGGGTCTGCAACTACGCCCGTCCGGATACTGACGCCGTGGATTCGCCCATGCAATTGGTGTTGAATTCCGTTGTGGGAAAAGGTCAGTTGGTGGTGCTGCCCCTGGGGACCGGGAACACGTCCTGGGACTGGGCGCTGACAACGCTTATTGACCCGGACCTGGATAAGGCGCTGGAGAACGCCGAGGTTCTATTCCGCAAGAGCCTTGTGCCTCCGCCAGGCCTTGTGGTCGTGCCCCACTTTGCCCAGCGCAATCCTGTCCATGCCGAGGCATACGGGGCGGGCGCGTTCTTTGGAATAAGCACCGGCACGACGCGAGCGGATATCCTGCGTGCCATTGCGGCAGGGATGGTCTTCGAGCTCACGGATGCACTGCGCCGGCCCGTTTCGAAGGGGCTTGCGGATAGCATCGTGCTTGGAGGCGGAGCAAGCAAGGGCGATTACTTTTGCCGTCTCATCGCTGCCATGTTTCGCGGCATTCCCGTTCGAAAACAAGTGGAACAGGATTTGGCGGTGGCTCGGGGGGCCGTGTACGCATTCGCGCCCGACATCGCCTGCGCGCCAACCGCTGCTGTGCGTATGCCCGGCGAAGCGGCCTGCAGGTCGCTACGCGAGGCGGCGGCATGTTTTGACCAGGTAACGAGACGCTTCAACGCTCTGTGAAACGGAGGAGATGGTCATGCGACAGCCGAAAATCGGTCTTCTGCCCCTGTATCTCAAGCTCTACGACGATATACGCCCCGACCTTCGCAAAGATTTCGGACCATTCATGGCGGCTATTTCGGAAGGGTTCCGGAACCACGGAGTGGCTGTGTCGCAAGGCGAAATCTGCAGGGTGAAAGAAGAGTTCGGAAAGGCGGTCGAACGATTTGAGCGAGAACAAGTGGACCTCATCGTAGCGTTGCATCTGGCCTATTCACCGTCGCTGGAATCGGCTGACATCCTTGCGGCCAGCAAGGTCCCGCTGTTGATGCTTGACACAACCATGGACGCAGCGTTCGGACGGAACGTTTCCCCTGAGCGCATCATGTTCAACCACGGCATCCACGGCGTTCAGGATCTCGCCTCCGTGTTGCGGACCAGGAACAAGCATTTCGAGATTGTGGCGGGGCATTTTGGGAGTCCTGAAGTGATGGAGCGCGCCGCGGGAGTTGCGCGCGGGGCGACCGCGGCCAGATGCATCCGCACGACGTGCGCCCTGCGTATCGGCTCTTCCTTCGAAGGCATGGGAGACTTCGCTCCGCCCGAAGCCGTCATGGAATCCCGCCTGGGAATATGCACGGATGAGATCGCGATCGCGGACCTGGCTTCGGAAACGGCCTTCGTCACGGAAGACGACGTCCGGGAGGAGATGGAGACTGACCGTGCGCGTTTCTCCGTTGAAGCATCCGAAGAGGTACATCGCAGGTCGGTCCGCGCTGGGCTGGCGTTGCGAAAACGCCTCCTGGACGGCGAGTACTCGGCGTTCAGCATGAATTTCCTGCAATTTGACTCCCCGGATGGTCCCATTGATACCGTCCCGTTCCTGGAGGCGTCGAAAGCCATGGGGCGCGGTCTGGGCTATGCGGGAGAAGGTGACGTTCTCACCGCGGCGCTGGTTGGGGCGCTGAACAAGGCTTTCGGCAAGACGACGTTTACGGAGATCTTCTGTCCCGATTGGGAAGGCGACGCGTTGTTCCTATCGCACATGGGCGAGATCAATCCGGAGGTTGCGGGCGATACTCCGCGTCTGCTCGAGAAAGACTTTCCGTTCACGCCGGCACGGAATCCGGCTATCATTACGTGCGCGCTGCAGGAGGGGCCCGCGGTGCTGGTGAATCTGGCGCCGGGACCCGACGATAGTTTCGGGCTCATCGTCGCACCGGTGCAGGTGTTGGAAGACACCACCGTTGAATCAATGAAAGACTCCGTCCGCGGATGGATTCGTCCCGAGTTGCCGGTCGAAATGTTCCTTGAGGAATACTCGCTCAACGGGGGTACCCATCACAGCGCCCTGGTATTTGGAGACCGCGCGGGCGAGCTGGCCGCATTCGGTTCCTTTCTGGGCGTGGACGTTGCAACCCTGTAACCCGGCCGGCGGCGAACCCGCGCAGCGCGCGACGTTGACGAAAGGCAGACCATGTGGCGTGAGACGACCAAACACGAGAGGAACCGCATCATCTGGGAAGAGGAACTCGAGGATTTCGTCCCCGAAAGCGTTCTCGACTTCCACGCGCACGTGTTTCATGCAGAGACCATTCCTTCGGGCTGCGAGCCCTATTCGTGTGCAGGTCATGCTCTTCCGAGTTACGATTTGAATGCCCTTTCACAGGACATGGCCGAACTGTATCCCGGCCGCGATACGAGCGCCGTCGTGTTCGGCCTCCCCCACGTTGAATATGACCGCGTCAGCAACAACGACTACGCAGGGCGTGCCGCCGACAAGAAACGCTTCTTCCCGCTGCGGCTGTTTGATCCGCTTGAGGACACACCCGAAGCCGTTGAGACGGACTTGGCCTCGGGCCGATTCCTGGGACTCAAGCCCTACCTGAATTACCTGCGCAAAGACGACCCTAACACGGTGGAGATTGCCGAGATGCTTCCCGGGTGGGCCATGGAGGTCGTCAACGCCCACGGACTCCTGGTAATGCTCCACATCCCGCGTAAGGAACGGCTGGCGGACCCGCTGAACCAAAAGCAGCTGGTGGCATTGTGTGGCGCTTATCCCGAGGCGCGCATCGTGCTGGCCCATGTCGGCCGCGCGTATTTCCTGAAGAACGTACAAGGCAATCTGGACGCCCTCGCCGGTTTGCCCAACCTCTACTTCGATCTGGCCATGGTGAGCAATCCGGAGGTGCTCGAGTACGTGTTCACGGTCGCTCCCAGGGAACGCATTCTCTATGCCACGGACCTGCCCATCGCCGTGGCGCCGGGAAAGTCCGTCGAGATCAACAACCAATACACGTATGTCACGCCAGTGCCGTGGCACTTGTCCATCTCGGATGACCACGGCAAACTGGTGTTCACATCGTTCTTGTACGAAGAATTGCGCGGCATAAGGAAAGCGGTCGAACGCTGCGGTTTGGGAAAGGACTTCGTCGAGGCGGTATTCTGCGGGAATGGCAGACAATTGCTGGATAGCGTGCTGTAGGTAGAGGGGGTCTTCTTGGCATCGTGAGCCATATTCGCGGCTGTCACCGTGGGAGTGGCCGTGCACCCTGTCGAGACCGAGGACCCGCTGCATAATCCGTATAGGGGCTGGGTCTTTATCGGCCACGCGGTTCCCGGCGAGATCGGCGCAGGGCGTTCGGTCCCCAACGTGAAAAGCGGCAGTACTGGCCGTCTTATCCGGCCAATACCGCCACTGATTCCGAGTGCCCTACGGATGATTAATAGCGCGAACCGTATCCGCCACCGCCCCCACGGGGCCGGCGGGCTTCGCGTTCACGAGCCTGGTTCACGGTAAGCGTGCGCCCCTGCATCTCTTGCCCGTTAAGGGCATCGATGGCCGCCTGCGCTTCGGAGTTGTTCGGCATCTCGACGAAGCCGAATCCGCGCGAACGCCCCGTCTGCCGGTCTTCGATAACGCGCGCGTCTTCCACCGCACCGTGCGCCTCAAACATTGCGCGGAGGGCTGCGTTATCGGTGTCGTACGATAGATTTCCTACGTAGATGTTCATTACTCTTTCCTTTCCAGAGTGGTCTTGTGGAGGGTGGCCCTCAACCCGGTCGGCAACCAGTCCGGAGCGAGCATGACATCTTTTCAGGAAATCACGCGCAGGATCAGGTCCAAAACGGAGGCGGAAGCTCACTAACTCCAGTTCACGTGCACCATTGCACGGAAAGTAGTGTAGCTGACAATCCCGAAAAAAGCAATACTTTCTTACAAGGGCCATGTAGTGCCCCAACACTAGGCATGCATTACTACCGGATCTGAATCCCGAGGCTCGTGGCCGCGACACGGCGCGGATAGCTCTCTCTTTCCTTCATGACTTCTTCGAGGAGTTCACGCACACCTGGAAAGCCGGCGCCAACGATTTCGAGGGTTTCGACGGCGGAGAGGCGAACGTACTCGTTCTCGTGCGTGATTGCCTGTTTCAGCGCGGGCATCGCCTCGTTAATGCGGCCGAGCAGAACCAAGGCCCTCGCCGCTCCCAACTTAGCGCTTATCTCATTTCGCTCCAATGCTTTAAGCAATCCCTGGATGGCTTCTGGAGAACTGTCGGGCAGATGCCCAAGGGAGACTGCCGCCCAGTGGGCCACGCCGGCGTCGTAGTCTTGCAGGGCTGTGCGAAGCAACGGAGCGGCATCCGGAATGAGGCCTACGGTCTTGATCACGCGCAGACGCTGCAAGCGAGCGGTCCCGTTGAGCATCTGGAGGTAGTCTTTGACTGGTCTCCCAAAGAGTTGGGCGTCTACTGGAAGTTCATATACGGGAAGGGCTTCGGGGGGTCCCGGCCACTCGCCCGCGAGCCACGTTTCGAGGTCCATCTCAGGGACAAACCCCGTATCGCTGGATTCGTCAAGGAAGACGTCGAGCGCTTCCCTCAAACGCTTCAGTTCGGACTCGAGTTCAGGTTTATCCACGGCATTCGCGATTTCATGTGGATCCTCTTGTGTATCATAGAGTTCCTCGAGCGG
>DAOLNV010000055.1 GCA_035416745.1 Candidatus Hydrogenedentota bacterium
TATCCTTGAAAAGCGCCTTCCAGTTGCCGCCCAGCATGGCGGAATAAAGCGCGAAATTGGAGCCCGCGCAGACCATGAAGAAGGTAATCACGACTTCCACGGCAACACTGTCGTAGGCGCCCACACTGGCGGCCCGCGTCGAGAATCCTCCCGTGGCCAGCGAACCAAAGGTATGGCAGAGCGCATCAAAAAGACTCATGCCGCAAAGCATCAAGGCCACCGTCTGGGCCACAGTAAACCCAAGGTAGATCTCGTAAAGAATGACCGCCGTGTCCTTGATACGGGGTTTCAAACCACGCGGATCCGGCCCGGGCGACTCCGACTTGAAAAGCTGTTTGCCGCCTGCGCCAAGGTAGGGCAGGACGGCAATGAATAGCACGACGATCCCCATCCCCCCCAGCCAGTGAGTGAAAGAACGCCAGAAGAGAATGCTCTTCGGCGTGGTGTCGAAAGACGCCGCCGTCATCACGCTTGCCCCGGTTGTGGTAAACCCGGACATGCACTCGAAGTATGCGTCCGCGGGATTGACGAACACACCGCTGAGCAGATACGGCAACGCGCCCAGTCCGGCCAGGAGGATCCAGGACAGTCCCACCAGCCCCAGGCCTTCGCGCTGATACAAGTCGGGCGCAGCATTACGGCCCGCCATCGCGAGCAGATAGCCAATGAGACAGGAAACCCCCGTGCTGCCCAGAAGAGCCGCCAAAGCCCCCCATTCCTTGTAGAATACGGCGCACAGCGCCGACGGCAACATCAATAGACCGATGGCGCACGAAAAGTGGCCGAGATACCTCGTTACGAGCCGGTAATTCATCGCTGCCTGAAAAGTTTAAGAACCCCGTCGAGAGAATCCGGCGTGGCGATCAGAATAATGGAGTCGCCCGCCTGAATCTCATCGTCCCCATGAGGCACAATGACTTGGTCGCCCCGAAGAATGCTTGCCACCAGCGCGCCGCGCGTCCCCCGGCGCGACTCGAACACCTCCTTGAGGGTCTTGCCTATGATCGGGACCCCGCCGTCCACCGCGAATTCGACGATCTCGACCTGTCCTTCCTCCAAGACCGCGATGGACTGCACGCTCTTCAGGTGAACCAGCTTCAGTACACGGTTGGCCAAACTTGCACGCGGCGTGACAACATGGTCGATACCGAGCTTGCTGACCAGAGACGCGAAATCGGGCTCGTGCACGACCGCGATCGCGCGCGTGGCGCCAACTTCCTTTGCCAGCACGCCCGCCATGATGTTGCGCTCATCGTCTTCCGTCGCGGCAATGAACACGTCGGCATCTTCTATGTGTTCTTCCTCGAGTTCCGTTCGGCTATTGCCATTCCGGCACACCACCGTTGTCCGGCCCAGTATCGTGGCCAGTTTCTTGCAGTTCTCCGGATTCGAGTCCAGAAGCGTAACGGAGTATTTGCTCTTCTCTAGCATTTGCGCCAGATGGAGCCCGATGCTGGCCCCGCCCATAATCACGACGTGGTCCATGCGCGGCTCGGTTCCATGAAACAGCGCCTTCACGGAATCCATGTGTTCGCGCCGTCCGATAAGCGTGATCAGGTCGCCCGGTTCAACGATCGAATCGCCGTGCGGAATCAACGTTGCGCCCTTGCGGCTGATCACTCCGAGCAGCACCCCCGGAGGCATGTTCACATCGCGCAACCTCTTTCCGCTGGTTGTGGGCGATTTCGTGACCCGTATCTGTTGCAGCTGCACCACCCCTCGCCCGAAGGTTTCTGTAGCCACTATTCCGGGGCTTTCGATATAGCGCCCTATGTCGAGTGCGGAAAGCGCATCCGGACTCAAGAGATAATCGATCCCGAGCACTGTTTCGTAAAGGATGTTGGACTCGATATACTCGGCATTGTCTACGCGGGCGACCACCTGTTTTGCCCCGAGGCTCTTTGCGGTCGCCGCGGCAATGAGATTCACCTCGTCGGTGCCCGTGGCGGCAACGAAGACGTCCGCTTCGTCAACCGCGGCTTCCTTCAACAGGAGTATCGAAGACGCGTTGCCCGTTACAGTACGCACGTCGAGGGCAAAATCGATTTCTTCAACGCGGCTTGGACTCGCCTCGATAACCGTCACATCGTGATTCTCAATGCTCAGCAAACGGGCCAGGTGAAATCCCACGCGTCCGCCGCCCGCAATGCATATGTTCATCTCGTTGTTCTCTTATCCCGGGCTATCCGCACACATACAGAACCGGAATCATCCTACAATCGTGCGATAGGTGTCAAAAAGATCAACGCCCCGTGCAGCAACAGAGTCTGAACGATATCCCCAGGATGGCGTCCCTCGATTTGACAACGCATCGCCTGGGAAGGTACCCTATGGCTTCCGGTGTCGGGGTGTAGCGCAGCCCGGTTAGCGCGCCTCGTTCGGGACGAGGAGGTCGTTGGTTCAAATCCAATCACCCCGACCATTGACTATTTCCCCGCCGTCACCCCTTTTGGCCGGCCGCGGCGGTTTTGCAGCGTAAGTCATTTGATCCCAATGTGATAGGACCATTCCACCGCATACAACTTCAGCTTTGCCACCTCCATTGCGAACTGTATCTGTGTGAAGGCCTGACCAAGAGTGACACCTACTCAGGACCTTGTGGGCGGTTTCGGAGAAGGTTTTTACTTGACAATTATCACGCGGGAATACAGAATGCTAGGTGGCGCAGTGAAGCTACTGGTGCTGCCGACGAAGGGGAGAAAGTTGTGGGCTTGGCGTGTGCCCGTTTGCACCGCCCGGCGGGGGATGCCGCGAGTGCTGCAAACCTGCCTTCGTTTTCTTCTAGCGGGTGGAACAATGTGACCTGATGGGGGACAGCCTCCACGCTCCAGGCATGGGTAATTCTCTTGGCGAAGACAGTAGACAACACGAACCGGCGGTCGCATGAATTCGAGCAGCTTGTTCTGGACCACATGGACATGCTGTACGCGGTAGCCTTGCGTCTCACCCGCAATCCAGCTGATGCCCAGGATTTGACCCAGAATACGGTGGTCAAGGCGCTCCGTTTCCATGACAAGTTCCAGAAGGGCACCTATATTAAGGCATGGTTGCTTACCATCTTGCGTAATACCTTCATCAACGACTACCGGCGTAAGGCGCGCAGACCCGTGTTTGTCGAACTGTCGGGTGCCGAACCGTCGCAGGATATCCCGCCCGATCCGGAGGTCGGTTACGAACCGCGGGAACGAACCGGAAGAGAGCTTCTAGAGCTCCTGGATGACGAGGTCAAGCGTGCCGTCGAGACTCTCCCCCATGATTTCCGGGAGGCTGTCATCATGGCCGACCTGGAAGACATGTCCTACAAGGAAATCGCCGAGGCCATGGACTGCCCACTCGGAACGGTAATGTCGCGGCTCTACAGGGGACGTAAACTCCTGCGGGAGAGTCTTTACGACTACGCTAAGGACCTGCGCCTGGTTGACAAGAATACCCCCAAGCAAGAGGCCTGAGAAACCCTCCGCAGGCCGGATTCCCACGTCCGCCAAGGCCCTTGTCTTCTGCGGTCCGCAGATGCCGCCGCGACTTGAATCCCTTCCTGTTGCGGCGCCGGCCCCCGGGTGAAATGCTTGTGCGGGTCACCGCTTGCCTCCTGGGTGCGGCCGCTCCTGAAACATCTCTGAGCACGGCGCGGCCGCGGCGTCACGAAATTCGCATAATTTACTCGGCAGGCCATTCTGCGGTACACTCTGAGTCATCTGGCAACCGTGGGCCTCGCAGCTTGTAGGATGACAACCATGAACCTCAATTACCGGCTTTGGATTTCCCTGTTCGTTGTGGCCATTGTGCTTTCGGCGTGCGGCGGTCCAAAAGACGCCGGCGTTTCCAAACCCGAGCCGGGGGCGCCAACCGTGGCCCCCGCTCAACCGCCTGAAACACCCGAGGCAGCGGCTGTCCCTCCACCATCCGAAGATGCGCAGAAAGGCCTGGCCGCTGCCGTGGCGGCGCCGCCTGAGCCCCTTGATTACCAGCCCGCTGTTCTCGTTCCAGAAACGACCGAGTTGCTCGACGAGGAAGGCGCCGGCAAGCTCTATCGCGCGGGCGAACTGCTTGTGTGCGTCATGAAAGGCCCGCACAGGGATATGGGCTTCCAGCACGGGCGTCTCCTTGCACAGAAGATCCGGCACATCACGAAAGAGGGCTACCTCCAGCGTGCCCTGTACAGCAACGGATATAGTCCGGAATACTCGCTTGAACAGGCCAGCCGCATGGCAAAGCACTTTCCGCCGCAATACATCGAGGAGATAAACGGGATCGTGGAAGGCCTCAAGGCTGCGGGCGTTGAGGATGTCACATACGAGGAGCTGCTCATTGCGGCGTGCGTGGCCGAGTTGCTTCACCACGATCCGAACGCCCCGCCTGGCTGCTCCAATTTCGCCGTCTTTGGACAATGGACCCCCGACGGACGCCTGCTGCATGCGCGCAACCTTGACTGGACCATCGGCAAGGGAGCGCAGGAGGATGCCGTAACGCTCGTCTGGCAGCCACAAGGCGGCGAGCCGTTCATGATGATCACCTATGCCGGGGCAATTGGCGGCGTCAGCGGGATGAACTCGCAACAGATTACCATCGGAGAAATGACCGTTTCCTCTCCCGAGGAGAGCTTTGACGGTATTCCCCTCCAGATCATCATGCGCATGGTGCTCGAGCAAGCCGCCACCCTCGAGCAGGCCGTGGGCGTTGTCCAGAAGGGTCCCCGCACGCTCGGGTGGAATTTCGTTATTGGTGATGGAAAAATCCCCGACGTCCGCGCACTCGAGGTCGACTATAACACCGTCGACGTCTTCACTCCTTCCGATCCTCATGAGACCCCCGAAATGGGTCACGAGCCGATCCCCGACGCGATTCGGCGCACGAATCATCCTTGCGGGGAAATCCAACAGCGGAAACTTGTCGAGGCGATGGGGTCTGAAATCGGGATAGACGGAAGCAACTGGGAAGCGGCGAAACCACTGACCAAGGCATTTCTGCAGCAGCAGAACACGTTTCATCGCTACATATGGCTTGGCGAACAGATCCAGGCCCGACCCCATGCCGTGGATGTGGAAACAGCCCTGGCTCTTCTAGCAAACGGACCGGTTGCCGCGGGCAACACGCTTCATTCCTTTGTTTTTGACCCCGGAAACAGGGTTGCCTACATCGCCAACGCAGCGGTCAACCCCCCGGTAACCGCTTGGAAGACAACGTATACAAAACTCGATCTATCCGCATGGTTTTAGACGACATGCCGAGTCACGAAGAATTACGCAGCATATACGAGAAGACTCAGATCCTCAGGAAGCCCACGTATGGCATCGTGAGCGGATACCATGAGTTGCCCTACATCCTTCTGGGCGAGTCATTCGAGTCCGGCTGCGATACGATGCGGGTCAAGGGGACGATCCATGTCTCGCCCAGATTCATTATTCGTCCCACCCATCTTGAACCCAGCTATGGGGAGATATTTGGCGAAGACAACGTCGACGTTCACCTTATGGGCCGGATATTCGGTTTCTTGGGTTTTCGCGGCAGGCCGATCGAATGCAAGTCTGAGCATTTGGAGGTCAAGCACTTCCATGAGTCTCTGGATAAACTTGTCGCGAGCACTCGCGACGAGTTCGACCGGTATGAAGATATTGTTACCGGCCTGATCATCACTCCCGACGCCCGTTACTACCCGGTTTCCATCGAGCGGTTTATCTCAGCGGTCCTTGAAGACGAATTTGGGACGTGAGGAGGGTTTCAGATGTGAGCAAGAAGATGAAAAGCGCCTACGAACTGGCCATGGAACGTCTCGAGAAGGCCAGTGGTCCCACCAAGAAGCTCAACGATGCCCAACGGGAAGAAATCGCAAAGATAGAAACCGTTTATGAAGCCAGAATCGCGGAGGCCCGGCTCGAGTACGACCAGAGGATAGCCACAGCGTCCTCCGCGGCTGAGCTCGAGGAATTTCAGCAACAGCTTGGGAAAAAGGTCGCGGAACTCGAACACGAGCGCGACAAGAAAAAAGAAGCGATTTGGGAACAGGCGTAGCGTTTCCGCTGCTGTAGCCCGGCGTTCCGGACCGCACGCCCAAAGGAGTTCCGCAAGTACACATTATGGCCGCCACGGGGGAAAAAGCACGCTTTCGCCGGTTCGTCCGCCGCTGGGGAATCTTGCTTGGCGTCTGCTTGGCGTTAGGCGTCCTCGCCGCCCTGGACAGACACCTGAAACGCGCGGACCGGCCCATCGGTTTTCACCCCGCGGACGCCGCGTGCGTCGCGGTATCGGCTGATTTCCCTTCGTTTTGCGCCAGGCTTGCCGCCAGCGACGCCGCGGAACGGTTCATGTCGGAGACCCCTAGGCCATTCGAGGCCTTCGAACTCGCGGTGCGCAAAGCCACGGGAGTCCGGCCGACTCCTTTACGCTGGAGCGTCTGGCTCGGACCTCGCTTGGTCTGGTCCCGCTGGAACCATACGCAGGGGATATGCGTGCACCCCGGCCTGCTTCTACGCCTCGCGCATTCTCTGCGGGTCCTGGGCGGGGCGCGTCCCAACGCCGGCGGGCTGTATTCTTTCGCCGGTCAGTTCTACGCATGGAGGGACAGGTTCCTGATCATCTCCCCCGCTCCCGAATATGTGCGCGCGGCTCTAGAGGCTTCCCCGCTCGACGCGGCCTCGTTCGACGGCAGCGACCGCCTCTGCATGCGCTGGGCCGGCGGGACCGTCCAGATTAGCCCGGAACCCAACATTCCGGTAACGGGCATGTTGAACACAACTCTGACCCCTGCTGACGATGGTCTGCTCTTGAAGGACGATTGGCCGGAAACGGCGCTTTTCTCCCTGACTACGCACAGTCTTGCAGATGCATCGGACATTTGTAGAATCGCGCGCCGTCCCTTGGAGAACAACAGCATCTACAACTGCCTTGCGCCGCTGACCGGCGCTGTAAGGGACCGGTGGGCCCTCGAGTCTCCCGCAGAAAACTGGCCCACACACGTGGCGGAATGCAGCCTGGCACTGATGGATGTCGACACCGCCGGAACGGTTCCCATCCCCGAATGGGGCGCCATGCTGCGCCGCGCGTCTTCGGCCGGCGTATCCGGACATCCCTGGAAACCTGTCATCGCCCCGCTTGCTCCCGTGGACTACGCATGGAATGGGCGCGAGGGCGCCATCGCAACGCTGCTGGGCGAAAAGTTCGCTATCTGCCTCGCGGAAGACGGTGACCGCTGGCTGGCTACCTCTCGACAAGACCTCATGAATGACCTTCTCGCCACGGAACGAGCCGGCGCCCGCATAAACGCGGACGCCGCGCTTCAGATCAATTGGGATGCAGTGGGACGTGCCGCTGAGAAGATCCTGCGCAAGGCCGGCGAACTGCAACTTGTTCCTGAGATGAATGCGCAGGAGGTCGATGTCTATCTCGGCAAATATGCCCGGTCGATCGCGCGCCTCGGCCGTCTCCGGATTGTCGCCCATGTCCGGCACGATGGGGTTGCTTTCGAAGGCACGCTGGTGAGTCCGCTAGAGGAGGTTCCGGCCCGCCCATGAGACTTCTCGCGATCGTCATAGCGTTCCTGCAAGCCACGGGTTTCTCGGCGGCTGACAACGATGCCGCGTCATTGTTGCGCAAGGCTTTCGGACCGCTGGACGCCGGGGATGCCATCGGCAATGGCAAATTGACGGTGACGTTCAGCAACACAGGCCGCGTCGCCAGCGTGCACTGGCCCAGCCCAGGTTATTTTGATCAACTCACCTATTCCATTGAAACAGATGACGCAGGCCAGTTCTTCGTCCCGCAAGGCCATGGCTTGTGCTGGGCGACGCGCAGCAAACAAACCTTTTCCTGGGAGACCCAGGATGATCTCCAGACTTGCATGACCGACACCGCGAGCGTGGGCCGGTACGCTTCTCCGCAAGCGGGCGCGCAGCAGGGCTGCGTCGCCGGCGGCGGCGGTCAAACGGGCACGCCGCTATTCTTCGTCCATGGGAAACGCGATATCCTGGTTGCCCGTTTTCGGCCAGACCCTCTCCGGGCGCCAGCCAAGGCCTACTGGTGCGCGAATTTCACCCCGTGCACGCGTCTGATCCCGGAATTGCCCGTGGCGGACAGCGTGTTCGATTATGCCAACGATTTTGCCGTCTTCACGCCGGACAACGGCCGCACCATCGTCCATTTTCGCCCCCAGGACCTTCGCGGGAAGGACTGGGTTACGGCCCGGGAACTCGCCCGTTCGGGCGGAGACGCGTCCGCATGGCAAGCGTTCGACGAGGGAATCTGGATTGCGCAGAGCCCATCCGAGCCCGCCACCGGATTTCAGTGCGGGGTGTTCGGAGACGCGTCTTCCGCCTTCGAACAAGTCAAGAATGGCGCCCTCGAAGGCCGGACGGCCGCCGTGGGAGACTGCGATTCCGCTTTCGAATTCACGTACTCCGGCGTGGCGGGAAATGCGGAGGCTGCCCCCGTCACCGTATACATCGCTTTTGGGAACACCTATTCCGCCGCTATCGAGAACCTGGATTACGCCCGCGGCAAGGGATACGACGAATTGCTGCGCGAGGCCTCAGACGATTGGGTGAAGACGGTGGCGCCTTCCGGCCCCAACACGGACATGCACGACAAGATGCTCGAGGTGCTCCTGACATGCATGGACCGTGAAAGCGGCGCGCTGGTCCGGATACCTCTCGCAAACCCTCCCCTGCACGTGGACATTCCTCAAAACGGTGTCATGGGCGCGTATGCCCTGTCTGTGGCGGGGCGGCACGATCTCGTGCGCAAACGGATCGACTTTTATCTGAACGCGTTGCGCACGGAAAACGCTCCCGGTTGCCCGGCAGGTTCCCTCCCTGCAGGACTGTATGCGAATGGAACCGAGGCCGTGCCCTCTGTAATCCTCGATACGGAAGCGGTTGCCTGGATACTGTGGTTGTGCAACGAGCATGCAAATGCCGTATCCCCGGAGGAGCGCGCTGCATTCCTCGACGCGGCGTGGCCCAAGATCGAACTTGCCGCGGAGTTCCTCGAGGCCTGGGCGGACCCGCGTACGGGACTGCCGCGAACCGCCTTCAACCCGGAAAGGCTTCGTGACGATCAACGCCCCGAACTCGTCATCCGCACCTGGATGGGATTGGACAGCGCCCTGGCACTGGCAAAACTAAAGGGGCAGGAACGTCCAGAGTGGCGAACGAGAGTGCAGGAACTCGAAGCGGTTGTTCGCGACCGGTATCTTGATACCGACGGGTTCTGGCGGATCGATCGACCCGAGCGCTTCTGGAATATTTCACTGGTGCCCCGCACACATCCCCGATGGCAAACCGCCCTCGAGAACTCTTTAGAATCGCTGTTCGTCACCAAGCCGCCGCCCGAGACGGCATGCGAGATCATCTTCGCGGCTGCAGTCATCCCAACGGAGTGGACCAGCGTCAAAGAGATGGCGGGCCAGCTATTGGAAACAGGGATGTTCGACAACTTGCACATCGCCCCCGCACTCGGCTTCGGTTCCTGCGTCCCCGACAGCTACCTCGCGGCTTTGCAGTACGTAGCACGGGTGGAAACCCGCATGGAATAGAGACAATGGAGCCGGAGGCGCCTTGGCGCACCCGCCTATTCTTTGGCTTCCAGCAGCCGGACGGGTTCGGCCGCCCCTTGCACCACGCGCGCCGTTCGGCCTGTTGCAGGGTGGGAAAGAACTACCACCAGCCGGGCCTCTTCCTCCAACGCGTCCACCAGCCAGCCCCCGCCAATCTCGTCTCCAACCTCAACCGTGACACGCCGAGGACGTTCCTCTTGTGCCAGCCGGATCGAAAGCGCCGCCTTTCCTGCGACATTTCCAACTAGACTCACATAAGCAAACACCGGCGGCTCACTTGGCTTTTCCGATTCGGCCTCGGGCTTTTCCTCGGCCCCCGGGGCGGCAGATTGGCCCGGTTGAGAAGATGGCTTCGCCTCGCTCGGGGGCCCCGCCGGCGCACGCGGCGCTGCGGCGCTGGCAGCCGCTGGCACATTTCGACGCGCTGCTTCAGCAATGCCTGGGACAACTGCAGCGCGCGGTGTTGGCGGAGTCCGCCCGGTCCGCGGTTGCGAAAACGACGCTTCGTAGGTACCGAAGACGGTTCCATCGCCCCGCTTTACCAACAACCGAATACCAGCGATGTTGTCTCCGAGACTTCGAACCATAGCCGTATCCAGGACCAGTTGAACTGTGAACAACGGCTCAACAACGACGGCCTCCCCCGTGGTCAGCGGGTGGTCGTTTTGAAACCACCACTCGGACGGTACGGGCTGGGTCTTATAGTCTTCTTCTTCCGGCGAGCGCAGTTGCACCTCGATTCCGCCGACCGACCGCTCATCTAATCCGGTTTCGGGAGGCAGCGCGGCCGGCCAGGGAAGATACAGATTAATCGGGCGGTCTCCCTCGTTCTTGCAGTCGACTCGCAGAGTCTTTTCTTGGTCCTGGCCAAATGCAAACGTACACCGCAGCGTTGGCGGCTTTGACCCCCAGAGACTCCAGTCGGAGTCAGTAAACAACGGAAGGGCCGTGAGCAGCGCAAAGCCAACCAACGCAAAAGCGAGCAAAAGAACCACTGCCTGCCACGTCCAGCGCCATCCTCGCCGGCCCGGCGCTTGCGGAATGCCGGGTTTGCCGCCGTAGGCCTCCAGCGGCAGGTCCAAATAGCCTCCTGCCGCCACGCTCGTTTCGGCCTTGCCAAGCTGCTGTAGTTCAGCAATGGCAGCGCCGTGCCAGGCGATTTCGCGGTTCAGCCGGGCCCGCTCATCGGCGGCCGGCCCGGAAGCGATGCGTCCCGCGGATTCCTCGCGCCGCAAACGCTCGAGGTCGCGCGTGAGCTGCGCGTATTCCATCTGCAGTTGGTCAACACGCGCGGCGGCTTCTTCGCGCCAATTGGCGAGTTCTTTCCCGGCGAGACGCAGATGGTCGGCGTAGAACCGCGAAAGCGTCTCGTAACGCGCATTGTCGACCTTGCCCGCGGACCAGGCGCGCGCGCTGTCTTGTTGTAGACTCTGCGCTTTCTCGCGATAGGAAAGCGCCATCCGAAGATGTTCTCTCAGCTCTGCATTACTTGCCACGCGACTTCTTTTCCGCCAATGCCGCTCTTACAAACTCCCTGAAGAGCGGTTGGGCTTTCAAGGGGGTACTCTTGAACTCGGGATGAAACTGAGACGCGCAAAACCAGGGATGCTCCCGCAGCTCCGCAATCTCGACCAATTCGTGCTCCTTTCGCGGATGCACGCCGCTGAAGGTCAGCCCGGCCTGTTCAAATTGCTCGCGATAGACGTTGTTGAATTCGTAGCGGTGCCGGTGACGCTCGGTGATCATGTCCATCCCGTACGCTTCGTGCGCTTTGGTTCCCGACCTCAAAACACACCGGTATGCGCCAAGCCGCATGGTGCCGCCCATGTCTTTCACGCCTTTCTGCTCGGTCAAAAGACTGATCACCGGGTGCGGGGTCTCCGGCTCGAACTCGGTGGAGTTCGCCTCCTTCAATCCTAACAGATTTCGCGCAATTTCGATGCATGCGATTTGCATACCCAGGCAAATGCCCAAAAACGGCTTCTTCTTCTCACGCAAGTATTGCACCGCACGCACCTTGCCTTCAACACCACGCTTGCCGAATCCGGGGCCAATCAGAATCCCGTCGAAATCCTCCAGAACCTCCTCGGGAGAGATCCCGTTCTCGAACTGCTCCGAGTCTATCCATTCCAGCCGAACCTTGCAGTCATTTGCCACGCCAGCGTGGCTGAATGCCTCGTTGATGCTCTTGTAGGCGTCCTCATGAGCCACGTACTTTCCGACCGCGGCGATCCGGACCTCGTCCTTCGGGTGCTTCATGCGCTCGACCAAGTCCCGCCACTCGTCCAGGGCGGCTGGCGGCGCGTCGATCCGCAAGACATTCAGAACGGCCTGATCCATGCCCTGCCCATGCAGACTCAGTGGAATGGCATAGATCGGTGAAATATCCTGTGCGCCGATGATGGCATCTTCGGTCACGTTGCAGAACATGGCGATCTTGCGCCGCTGGTCCGGGCCTATCGTGCGTTTCCCAGTCCGGCAGCAGATAAGGTCCGGCTGGATACCGATGTCGCGCAGCGCGCGCACACTGTGCTGGGTGGGTTTGGTCTTGAGTTCGCCCGCGGCGTCAATATACGGAAGCAGCGTTACATGTACAAAGCAGCACGGCGCAGGTTTCGCCTCGAGGTTGAACTGGCGGATGGCCTCCAGAAACGGCTGGCTTTCGATGTCGCCTACAGTGCCCCCGATCTCGATGATCGCGATGTCGGCGTCATCCTCGGGCTCCGCGGTAAGCATGCGTATCCTGGCCTTGATCTCGTCCGTGATATGCGGAATAACCTGCACGGTCTTCCCCAGGTATTCGCCGCGCCGCTCCTTCTGTATGACCGTGTTGTAGACGCTCCCCGTCGTGACATTGCTCTTTCGCGACAATTTCGCGCGGGTAAACCTTTGATAATGGCCCAGATCGAGGTCGGTCTCCGCCCCGTCGTCCGTCACGAATACCTCGCCGTGTTCGTAGGGATTCATCGTGCCAGGGTCAACGTTGATATAGGGGTCCATCTTCATCATCGCCACTTTCAGGCCGCGCGACTCGAGCAGCATCCCAAGGCTGGCGGCTGCGATCCCCTTGCCCACCGACGACACGACGCCCCCCGTGACAAAGACGTAACTAGGCATTAGTGCGGTTCTCCCCTGCTTGCTGCCGTAGGAACTCCTCGACCCGCTGCAGATCCTCACGCGTGTCCACACCCACGCTTTCGTACTCCGTATCGACCACCGAGATCGGGTAGCCGTTCTCCAGTGCCCGCAGCTGTTCAAGCTTTTCCAACTGCTCCAGCGGCGTGGGCGCCATCCGCGCATATTCGAGCAAAAACGCCCGCTGGTACACGTACAGGCCGATGTGCTGCCAATAACATCCGAAAGAAACGTCCGGTTTCTCGCCGCGCACATACGGAACCGGCCACCGCGAAAAATACAGCGCGCGACCCTTCGAATCGCAGACCACCTTTACCACATTCGGGTTCTCTACCGATTCCTGGTCCCGTATCAGACAGCGCGCGGTAGACATCGGCACATGGGGATCATCCAACAACGGCTGGATGGTGGCGTCAATCACCCTGGGGTCGATCAACGGTTCGTCGCCCTGGATATTCGCGATGATATCCGCGTCTGAGTCCGCCACGGCCTCGGCAATCCGGTCCGTGCCGCTGGGATGGTCCGCGCGGGTCATGACGACTTCCGCCCCGAACGGCGCCACCGCCTCACGAACGCGCTCGTCGTCGGTGGCAATGACTGCCCTCGACACATGCCTCGCACGCAGCGCACGCTCGTAGACGTGTACGACGAGAGGTTTTCCAAGCAGAGGAGCGATCACTTTTCCCTCGAAACGCGTAGAGCCGTAACGCGCGGGGATCACTCCCAACACAACGGGCGATGCGGATTTTGGCATGGCTTACCCCCGATTCATGCACCCTTGCGGCGCATATAAGCGTGAAGTTTTGACATTCAAAAGGTTAGGAAGTAAGGAAGGACATCCCGTCCCCTAACGGGATTTCAATCTATCACATTCAGGACGCTCTTTTCAACGAGGAGGTCCAATCCCGAATCGCCGGATAACACGGCGATTGGGAAAACTCACACGGAGACACAAAGGACGGGGAGGAAGAAGAACCCCCGGAATCCTGTCGGGATTCCGGGGGGGGCGGAGCGGGTCAGGCGATAGCTATGCGTATTGCATTACCCTGCCACGCCTACAACAGTGGCCATACCTGGAGATACGAAGTCTTTCCCGGGGTAGCGGATGAACTCCACATGGCCGTCCATGTAGAGCACATTGGCGCCGCCGGGTACGTGGTTGTACAGTGCCGCGACAGTAGCAACCAAATCGGACATGATCGGCAATTCGCTTTGGGCCATAGCTGACCCCGCGGGGTTATTGATATCGGTGATCATGAACCGCTCGATACCTTCGCGCAGGCGGTAAATGGTGTTCGTTCCGCCATTGCCATAGCCCATGTTTACCAGCGGCACACCAATCATTGCTGACACGGCCCCGACATACGAGCTGCCGAGATCGATGTCGTTATCCAGCAGGGCCATCTGCGTTGCGAAGATAGGCGGAGTGGTCGCCATCAGGTGAACCGCCTCGATGAAACCCAACGCTGCCACCACCTGAGCGGAGACAAGCCCGGGGGGCGGGGGCACATCCGGCCCAAAGGCATTCAATACGGACGAATCGATATCTTCGGCATCGGCCCGGTCAAGAACATATCCAAGATAGTAGTAGCTTTCGTCCGCCGCTGCCCAGCCGCCCGGCTTGTCTCCGTAATTGTCGAGACCAAACTCGTCGCACGGGACGTGCAGCCAGGGCTCATCCGAAGCCGGGTTATTGATCAAACCGGGATCGGATTCCGAGGGGCATACAAGCACATTGCCGTCGGTCAGGTACTCGGGCATGACGGCGGGAATGAAGAACGAGTAAGCCGTGGCTGCATCACCTCCAGCCGGCAACAGGGCATTCGGCACACCCGGAATGGGGTCGCAATTCACTCCGGGATAGCCATCAGCCTCACATACCGCGGGATACCTCTCGCCTTTGCTTTCGTTGGCATACATCTTGAGCACGAGGCCTAACTGTTTGAGATTGTTCGCGCAGCTTGCCCGGCGTGCGGCTTCGCGTGCGCGGGAAAGCGCTGGTAGTAGTATGGCGGCCAGGATGCCGATGATGGCGATCACTACCAGCAGCTCAATCAGCGTAAATCCTTTCTTTTTCATTGCGCATTACCTCCCTTATGACTCTTGAAATGTCCAAGCTCCAGAAATCGATTACCTAACCCGCTCCTGCTACAAACACAATACTACAAAGCACCTTTTTCCGCAATAGTCATGCTAGCACTGGTAGGTTGCCTAGATCATGTTGCTGGGAGGGAGGCTTCCCCAAACAGCAAACAAGGGGGTTTCATTGGCGAATCTGCGTTTTCAACCTCATTCGCCTTGTACCGGGACATCCTGCAAGCCTCTGTTATTCAATACATTACGCCTAAAGAGGGGACGGGTAGGAACACGCACAATGCAGACGGATTCTTGTGTCTCATGTCGCAATATGTCCTGTCGTTTTCAGAACATCCATGGAAAGTTTTTCCATAAGTGTTCTCGTGACCTTCGGAGAGGAATGGTATTTGGATATGCCGGTTTACTGCAGGATGCGCGCCCTGTTCATATAATGGCGGCGGCGTACGCACACACGAGCGGCCCGCAATCCAGTGGACTGCGGGCCGCCAGCAACCGGTTTTCAGGTGTTTCCTGGGATTACAGTTCGGCGGTATTCAGCACTCCCACGACCAACGCGAAACCCTTGTTTGCGGGTCCGGGACCATTTTGCGAATAGCGCATGAATTCGACGTGCCCGTCCATATACAGCACATTCGAGCCGCCCGGAATATGGTTGTACTCGCCCACCTCGGTCGAGACCGTATCCCACATGACAGGCAGCTCGCTCTGAGCCATGGCGGACCCTGCGGGATTGTTGATGTCGGTGATCATGAACCGCTCAATACCTTCGCGCAGCTTGTAAATCGTGTTGCCTCCAGAATTGCCTGCGCCGACGAAGCCGCTCATGCCGATGTTCGGGTAATTCGACACGTCGTAGTCACCCATGGTGGCCCAGGAATTGAGGCCGCTCAGTCCCATGAGTTCATTCGCGACAGCATAGAGCCATGCGACCGCCTGAATAGGAACCGGCCCCGACTGCGGCGGCGGCGTGCCTCCAAAAGCCAGAATGAGCGGATTCAGGATCGCCGAATCGATCTGATCCGCCGGGTCTTCCATGCCGATATTGTCCAACGGATACCCCATGTAGTGGTAGCTGTTGTCGATCGCGTTAGACCCCATCCAACCTTCGGCGCAGTCCACCGCAATGATCGGATCGCCGGTCCAGCGGTCCCACATGGATTCCTCAATGCTGTCACCATAGGCCATCGAATTGGCGTCGGAAGGGCATACGGCGATCAACGGATCGGTCCAGTATTCGGGATAAAGCGTGGCCGGCCGGGGTCCCAGGCTCATCACCGGGTCGCCTGTGCCCTGCTCGCCGTACGGCGGAGGCCCGCCATTGCAGTTGTACGTGATCGGAGGAATCCCAATATAACAGGGCGGCCACATTTCGCCCTTTGCCTCATTGGCGTACATCTTAAAGATTAAACCCCATTGCTTGAGATTATTCGCGCAACTCGCACGCCGAGCCGCTTCCCTGGCCCGCGCTAAGGCGGGCAATAGAATTGCCGCGAGAATCCCAATGATCGCGATGACAACAAGGAGTTCAATCAGCGTGAAGCCTCGTTTGTTCATACTCTCGCCCCTTTCTGCCCTGATAGCTTGGAGGATGCCCTGCTCAACATTTCACCTTTCGTGAGACCGGTTGCCGCCTTTATATTACACCATATCCTTCATTCTAACAATAGTGGGAAAAACAACCGAATCCGTCCTTTGCCTGAAACAAAAAATCCCATGGATTACGGGATCCGAGGAAATGGGAGAAACGATGGCGACCGCCTAGCTGATGGTCTTGACGTGTTCCTTGCGAACGCGCCTTGTTACGCCTTGGTACTGGATATAGTAATGATCCTCTCCGGAAATGACCTTGTCGGCGGGCTGGCTCGTGCCGTCGGTGAAGTGAACGGTGTATTCGCGGGCGCCCTCGATTTCCGCGCGTGCAAGCTGCTCGTTCTTCCCTCCCTCGGATTTCTTGCCCGCGACCAGGGACGCCGGGGTCTTTTGGGAATCTTGCGGCGTTTTCTTGGCGTATTCGGCGAGCGATTTCGGAGCGCCGTACAAGTACTCGGGCCGGGCAGACGTACTGTTGTACACACGCCACCAATGCAACACGCTCCGCACATAATCCTGGGTTTCGCGAAATGGAGGAATCCCGCCGTATTTCCTGACGTTTTCGGGGCCCGCATTGTATCCGGCCAATGCCAGGCGGACATCCCCTTCAAAGAACTTGATGAGTTTCGAAAGGTACTGGGTGCCGCCGGCGATATTCTGGGCAGGGTCGATAATATTCGTGACCCCCATCTCTTTGGCGGTTCCGGGCATGAGCTGCATGAGCCCGCGGGCGCCGGCGCGGGACACCGCATTCGGGTCGCCATTGCTCTCCACGCGAATCACGGCATAGATGAGGCTTTCCTGAAGGCCATATTGCCTGGCGTAGTCGGCTACAAGGCTTTCAATGGCCGATTGGTTGTATTCGGTGGGCGAGGTGTAGCGCTTATACTTCTTCGCGACAACAATCGGTTCGTAGTCTATCTCGATCTCGGTATACCCCGGGTCGCCGCGGTATTTCCCCAGCTTGTTGGTCAGCGTCAAGACCCCCTCTTTATTGACGAATGCCCGCAGCGTCTGACCGGCCCGGCGTCTCTGGATAGCTTCGCGCCGGGTCTCCATCTCGCGAATGAGCTCCTCGCGCGAGGTTTGGTCAACATTCCCAAGCACTGGCGGGTCGGCCCACACGGGCACGACGCTGGCCAAGAATGCCGCCCCCGCGGCTATGAGAAGGTAACGTAGTTGGAGAAGATGGCCCATCCCATTGCCCCGAAATCCCTTCCAAATTCCAACGTCAGAAGTATACCGAACTGGCGTCATCTCTGGCAAGGACGGCAGATGAAAAGAAGCCGGAAACGTGTCCCGAAAAATGGGCTTGCCACTGCCATCGCCTAAATGATACGGTGTGGACAACGCAGCACGGTCCTAGGAAAGCCGAGGGCGAACTGCACCCTCAAGCACGGGGCAGAAGCGCATAACCCCTTAGAATCAATATGGTTACGCCACCACGGACATTGGAAGAGCAAGCGGTTGGGATTCTTTCCCGCGAAAAGCTCTGGCTGGTCACGGCGGAGTCGTGTACGGGCGGGCTTATCGCTCACCGTATCACGAATGTGGCGGGTGCGTCCGAGTGCTTTCTTGGCGGCATTGTCGCCTATTCCAATGCCTTGAAGATGGCCCTGCTGGGCGTTTCGCCGGGAACCCTGGCGGGCGTGGGAGCGGTAAGCGAGGAAGTAGCTCGGGAGATGGCCGAAGGCGCGCGCGACCGCTACCGCGCCGATGTTTCACTCGCCGTGACGGGTATAGCAGGCCCGGGCGGCGGAAGCCCCGGGAAACCCGTGGGCCTGGTCTATATTGCGGTTGCCTGGCCAGGCGGATGCGACGTTGTCCGGGCGAAGTTCACAGGGAAGCGCAGCGACATTAAGCAGCAAACGGCCGATACGGCCTTGAACATATTATGGGAGCGAATTCAGTGAATGCTGGTTTTTGCCACTTGCACCTTCATACCGAATACAGTGTTCTCGATGGGGCCATCAAGATTCCTGAACTCCTCGAGCGGTGCCAGGAATACGACATGGGGGCGTGCGCAATCACTGACCACGGAGCGATGTTTGGCGTCATTGATTTCTATCTGGCAGCCAAGGCGAGCGGCATCAAGCCGATCATCGGGGCTGAGCTGTACCTGGCGCCGGGACACCGCACCGACCGCTCAGCGAAGAACCAGGCAACCGCGTATACCCACCTGCTCCTCCTCTGCAAAGATGAAGCGGGCTACCGAAACCTGTGCAAACTCAGCTCCATAGGCTACTTGGAGGGCTTCCATTACAAACCCCGGATCGACCTCGAATCCCTGAAGCGGCATGCCCAAGGCCTTATTTCCTCGACGGGCTGCCTGGGCGGCGAGGTCCCCCAACTGCTCCTGCGTGAGGAGCCAGCCAAGGCCGAAGAAGCGATGAAGCGCTACCTCGAAATTTTCGGTCCCGAGAATTTCTTCGTGGAATTGCAGGACCATGGCATGCCCGAACAGCGCCGGATAAACCCCCAGTTGATCGAGATGGCGCGCAGATACGGCCTGCTTCTTGTAGCCACCAACGATTGCCACTATCTGAACAAGGACGATGCGGATGCGCACGATGCGCTGCTCTGCATCCAGACGAACAAGACGCTCGACCAAGAGAACCGGTTCCGGTTTCAGACAAAGGAGTTTCACTTTCGCAGTCCGAAAGAAATGCGCGAGGTGTTTGCCGAATGGCCCGAGGCCGTCACGAACACCGAGAAGGTCGCCAGCCTGTGCAACCTCGAGATCCCCTTGCACAAACACCTCATTCCGCAGTATGCCCCGCCGCCGGGCAAGACGAAACAGGCGTTTCTGCACGAACTGGTCATGGAGGGTTTGCGGGACCGCTACGACGGCAAGCCCAGCCCGAAACACATTGAGCGCGCCGAATACGAACTGAGCGTGATCGAGCAAATGGGGTTTGTCGATTACTTCCTCGTGGTATGGGATCTCATCAAGCAGGCCCGGGGCAAAGGCATTCCCGTCGGGCCCGGCCGCGGCTCCGGAGCGGGCAGCCTGGTCGCATACGCCCTCACGATCACCAATATCGACCCGATTCGGTACAACCTCCTGTTCGAGCGGTTTTTGAACCCCGAACGCGTTTCCATGCCGGACTTTGATCTCGACTTCTGCTACAACCGGCGTTCGGAATTGATCGAGTACGTGCGCGAAAAGTACGGCTACGAGAATGTGAGCCAGATCATTACGTTTGGCCGTATGCTGGCCAAACAGGCGATCCGCAACGTCGGCCGCGTCATGGGAATGTCTTACGGTGACGTGGACCGTATCGCCAAGCTTGTCCCGGATGAATTGAAAATCACCCTGGAAAGCGCCGCCGAAAAAGAACCCGAACTGAAAGAGCTTGTGAAGAGCGACCCTCAAATCGGCAAACTCTGGAATCTGGCCTGCCGTCTGGAGGGCAGCATCGGAACCTTGAGCACTCACGCCGCGGGCGTTATCATTTGCGACGAGCCCCTCACCGACCACGTGCCCCTCTTTCAAGCCTCCGGAAGCGATATTGTCGCCACGCAGTTCGAGATGAAAACCGCTGAAGAGGTCGGGCTGCTGAAAATGGATTTCCTCGGCCTGCGCACGCTCACGGTGGTGCACGACACCGTCCGGTTCATTGCGGAAAACCGGGGGATCCAGATCGACATAGACGCACTCGAACCTGACGACGCGCAGACCTACGAACTCCTGCGGTCCGGGCGCACTACGGGGGTGTTTCAGCTGGAAAGCTCGGGCATGCGGGATCTCTCGAAACGCATCGGGCTCGAGAGTCTCGAGGAAATCTGCGCCCTCGTGGCGCTGTACCGCCCAGGCCCGATGCAGCTCAAAGATCAATACATTGAATCCAAGCATAACCCGTCGAAGCTCGTCTATGACCATCCCCTGCTCGAGCCGATTCTCAAGGAGACCTACGGCGTGGCCTTGTACCAGGAGCAGGTTATGCAGATCGTGCAAGCCGTCGCGGGGTTCTCCCTCGGACAGGCCGACATTCTGCGGCGCGCCATGGGCAAGAAGAAGGCCGACCTCATGGAGCAACAGCGCGAGCGTTTCGCCGAGGGCGCCAGGAAGAACGGCATCGACAAGGATACGGCTGATACCCTGTTCCAGAAGATCGAACAGTTTGCGGGCTACGGGTTCAACAAATCCCACAGCATGGCGTACGCGTTCGTTGCCTACCAGACGGCGTTCCTGAAAGCCAACTACCCCGTCGAGTTCATGGCGGCCTTGCTCACCAGTGAGTCCGGAAACCTTGAAAAGGTGGCCCAGTACGTCGAGGAATGCCGCCGAATGGGCATCGAGATTCTGCCCCCGGACGTCAACTACAGCGGTTATGGTTTCCATGTGGAAGGCAGCGCCATCCGCTTCGGCATGGGAACCGTCAAGAACATTGGGCGCGATCCCGTCGAGGCGATTCAACGCGAGCGTGAAGAGCAGGGACCCTATAAAGACATCTTCGATTTCTGTGCGCGCCTGGATTCCCGCGTGCTGAACCGGCGCATCATTGAAAGCCTCAACCGCGCCGGCGCTTTCGAAAGCACCGGCTGGAACCGGAGGCAGGTCGAGGAAGTTCTCGAAGCAGCCCTGAGCGAAGGACAGATAAGCCAGCGCGAACGCGCTTCCGGGCAGACTTCTCTCCTCGAACTCATGGCCGGCGATAACGCTGAACCCATCACCCGGCAAAAACCCGAGCTCGAGGAATGGCCGGAGAACCATCTGCTTGCACTCGAGAAAGAGATGCTGGGCTTGTATGTAAGCAGCCATCCGCTCGCCCGGCATGCCGCCTTGCTGGAACGCTATTCGACGGTACGCGCCGCCGACCTGTCTTCCCTTGCCGAAGGGCAGGAAGTGTGTCTTGGAGGGCTCATCTCAAATGTCAAAACGCACTTGACACAGCGTGGCCGGAAGATGGCCTTCGTGACTCTGGAAACCCTCGAGAGTCCCTGTGAGATGGTTGTCTTCTCGGACCTTTACGAGGCGAAGGCGGAACTGCTCGTGCCGGACATGATCGTCATGGTCAAGGCAAAAGTGAACTATCGAAACGACGAACCGACCCTGCTGGCCGAAGATATCGTCCCTATAGACGAGACCGAGAACCGTTTTACGCAGACCGTGCACATCCGGCTCAATACGGTGGGTCTTGACGAGGCTCTGCTGACACGGCTTGCGGAGATCCTTGATGCCCAGCCGGGCCATTGCGATGTATACCTGCATTGCGTCACGCCAAACCATGACGAGATAACCGTTCATGCCACGCCCTCGTGCGTGGTTTCGCCGTCCGCGCAGCTTCAGCGCGAGGTCGAAGCCATTCTGGGCGAGGGGTGTCTCTGGTATGCGGGCGCAAACGGCTATCCACGCCACAGCCAATAACCGAAAAGTAACTGTTGAAGCGCAGGATTCTCGCACTTCACGCCGGGCGCGCCCCGACGTGCCCTTGCGGCACATATGGGGTTTCGTGCATACTGAATTGTGATCGAGTATGCGTAAAACACGCTGCCAAATGCCGCAAATAGCGGCACGCGGCGGTCTGCCCGTGGGGAAATACCATGATGGCGCGGCCTTGGGCGTGCGGGGCTGCGTACGATGCGCGCGGGAAACGGCAAAGGGAAGCTGGGGTGCCACCATGCAGTTAGAAACGTCGCGATTCGGGTCGATAGATGTCGACCCTAATGACATCATCACGTTTACCCAGCCCATTCTGGGCTTTCAGGACTACCGCCGCTTCGTTCTGTTGCCCGGACCAAGCAGCTACCTCAAATGGCTGCAATCTACAGACGCAGGCGAACTTGCGTTCATAGTCATGGATCCGTCCGTGGTAGTCCCCGACTACGCGATCGGCATACGGCCCGCGGAACTGAGCGAACTGGCCGTCACTTCCGTGGATGAACTCGATGTCTATACCTTGGTGGTCGTCCCCGAGGATAAAATGAAGGTGCGCACCAATCTCCGGGCGCCTGTGCTCGTCAATCCCAAGTTGCGGCTCGCAAAACAGGCGCTGCTTGACCACAGCGACTACCCCATCCAGTTCTTCCTCGCGCAACCCCAGCAGGGCCAGGGACAGGCCCGGGAGGCATCTAATGCTCGTTCTAACCCGTAAAGAGGACGAAAGCATCATGATCGGAGACGACATTGAGGTCAAAGTCCTCGATTTGAAAGAAAGCCAGGTGAAACTGGGCATTGTGGCCCCCAAGTCCGTGGCGGTGCACCGGCGCGAAATCTACCAAGCCATTCAGGCCGAAAACGCCCAAGCCGCTTCCGCGGCGAAAATCGACGGCATTTCTAACCTTATTTCACGATAACCGCCGGGGAGGATGGCACATGGAAGTCATAGTGGACGGAGCCGCGCAACCCCCGGCCGGTGACTGGCCCGGCAACGTTTTTGACCTGGTCGTTGCCATTGGACAGAAGCTTCACGCTCAAGGCCGTTCCATCATGTCGGTGCGATTGAATGACGATGCCGTCAGCGCCGAAGCACTTGTCGATTCCATGAAGAGCAAGCCTCTCAGTTCGGTTCAACGCCTTGTCATCACCTCGGAGAACACCCAGAAACTAGTGCAGGAATCCCTCTCTGAAATCGACCGTTCACTGCCTGAACTTCCCGTGGCATGCCATGAACTGGCAAGAGTTTTTCAAAGCGAATCGCCAGACGCGGGCTACGAACCTTTCGAGCGGCTCGCGGCGATTTGGAGCACCATCAAAGAACGGGAATTGATGATCGCCAACGCGATGGAACTCTCGCTCGAGGGCCTGAATCTTGACGACCAGACGGTTCGAGGGTTTCACGACGACCTCAACGGATACCTGATGGAGGCCAGCCAGGCCTTGAGATCACGCGATCTGGTGCTCCTTGGAGACCTCCTCGAGTATGAGCTGGCGCCCCGCGCCGAAAAAGAGAGGACGATCGTCGCCTTGTTGAAGAAAGAGGCCGAGCGGCAGGCGGGGTGAGCATGGCCGCGCCGCGGATTCTAACGTTCAACTTTCACGAACCCTACTTGTGCCTCATGGCGCGAACGGGAATGCCCTTCGTCGTCGGCGAATACGATCGGCGGCCGCTCGCCCGGAAATGGTACACGCGTTACCGCCCTATCCCGCCATCCTTCACCTTCCTCGAAGAAAGAGCATGGCGCCGGGAACTGGCGCAGGGCCGGTTCGATGCCGTCATCGCTCAGAATGAAACCAACGCCGCCAATATCTGCAAACAAGTCGTGGAGACCCGCACCCCGCTCATCCTGGTTTGCCATAACCGGCGCAGCTTCCTCGAAACGACGATCCAGAATAGTCCCGCTCAACACGAAACCTTTCAGCGGCTCATTGAAACGCTTCGCGAATTCGCGGAGTTTGTGTTCATCTCGGAGACCAAACGCGATGATTACGGGCTCCCCGGCCGGGTCATCCGTCCAGGGATAGATGTCGAAGAATACGGCGGGTACACGGGGGAGATACCGGCCGTGATTCGCGTTGGCAACTGCATGCGGATGCGCAACCGCATGTTCGACGTGGACTTCCAGGAACAGGTCTGCGCGGGGTTCGCCAACCGTATCGTCGGGGATAACCCCGATATCCCCGAGTCGCAACCGGCGGAATCCTTCGACGAGTTACGCGCCATATACCGCACGCACCGCTGCTACCTGCACGTAACGCGCGAAGAATACGAAGACGGCTACAACCTCGCCCTGCTCGAGGCGATGGCCACCGGCATGCCCGTCGTTTCCCTTGCCAACCCGACCTCGCCGCTAACTGACGGCGTCGACGGTCTTTTGTCGTACGAGCCCGTGGTGCTGCGAGAACACGTCAAACGCCTGCTGGAGGACATCAGCCTCGCCCGGGAGATTGGGGCGCGCGCCCGGGAAACCGTCGCGCGCGCGTTCCCGCTCGAATCCTTCGTGGAGAAATGGCGCGAAACGATCCTGTCCGCGGCGGAGCGCAGTCCGCGCCGGCCCACAAAGACGCAAAAACGCGTTGTGACGCCCGCCGTTCCCGCAAACCCGCTGCCGGCAACTGAGATCCTCCTTCACTACATGGCCTCGCCGGTTACAACGGGGAGATACTTCGAGCAAGCGCTGCGAAAACGTCACCATGTGGTGACAGCGGGCTTCCGGTGTCCGGAGGCACTCTTGACACGCTGGGGGTTTCCCCCGGATGCCCCTGATTACCCGCCGCACGACATTGAAGCCAGCTTGAATACGAGCTACAAAGACATTCTCGAAGCCTTGCCCAAAGGCTTCAGCCCTCATCTGTATCTTTGGGTCGATTCCGGGCCCAAACAGATCGCGCCCGACATTCAACGGCTGGCAATGCCGAAGGCTTGTTACCTCATTGATACGCACCTGGCGCCCCAAATCCGTATTGAGATCGCCCGGCACTTCGATTTCGTGTTTCTGGCGCAAAAAGCCCAAGTGCCGCTGTTTCAAGATGCGGGCATCGCGAACGTCTACTGGCTGCCGCTGGCGTGTTCGCCCGAGCTGCACGACGTAGGCAGCCTGGAACGCCGTCATGATGTCGGCTATATAGGCCGCGTTCAGGATGACCCGCACGAGCGGCGCCGCAGACTCCTTGCTCGCGTACGCGAGCGGTTTCCGAACCATGTGACAGGCCAGCAGTGGCCCGCCGACATGGCCAGAACGTATGCCCAATCGAAAATCGTGATCAACGCGGCCGTCCAGAACGACCTCAACATGCGGGTATTCGAGGCCATGGCATCCGGGGCATTGCTCATTACGGACAGTGCCGAAGGCCTCGTGGACCTTTTTGAGGAGGGGACCCATTTTGTCCTGTATCACAGCGAGAATGAGTTGTGCGAGCTTATCGAGCATTACCTGCACGACGGCGCGGCCCGTGAGCGGATTGCGCAACAAGGGCAGGAGTTTGTGCTCAACCACCACACGTACGAGCAACGTATGGAACAGTTGCTCGGTTGTGTCTTTGAGGCCGCCGGCCTGCTGGGAGGTTTGAGCGGCGAGTCCCGCTACCATTACGGGGGGTACTATTGCTCTCCGCGTGCTGAACTGGCCGTGCACGTCCCGCGAAGTGCCAAACGCATCCTGGATATCGGATGCGGAGCAGGCGCCTTCGGGCGATCTCTCAAGGAGCGCGGCGCCGGCGAGGTTATTGGCATCGAGATCGAAGAGCGTGCCTGCGCCATTGCCAGAGAAGCGCTCGACGGCGTCCTCTGCGGCGATATTGAACGGATGGAATTGCCCTTCGAGCCGGAACACTTTGACTGTGTGACGTTTGGCGATGTTCTCGAGCATCTGGCCGACCCCGCGAAGGTTCTTCGCCGAATCGCCCCGTTCCTTGCGCCGGGCGGGCTGGCAATCGCCAGCATTCCCAATGCGCGCTTCTGCCAAGTGGTGCAGATGCTCGCCGAAGGCCGCTGGAAGTACGAAGACGCGGGCATCCTGGACCGCACCCATCTCCGGTTCTTCACGGCCGTCGAGATGCAGCATCTTTTTCAGGAAGCAGGCTACGATGTGATACAGATGGCTCCGCTCTCGATGCTCCAGCCCGCTCAGCTCCCCCGAAACACGGACGGGGGGATCACCCTCGGCAGATTGACCGTTGGCCCGCTGGACGACGCCGAATATCAGGATTTTCTCGTGTATCAATATCTCGTAGCCGCGCGGAAATCGGCATCCGGGCCTCTGGACCGCGCCCGGGCGGCGATGTCCGAAAACCGTTACGAGCAGGCCTACGGAATTGCCGCTTCCGCGGACCATGCCGATGAAGGCGAGCGCAAATTCGTCATGGGACAGGCCCTCGGCCGGATGGGGCGGCTTGACGCGGCTGAAGCGGCGTTGCGCGAGGCCCACGCCCTCGCTCCAGGCCGAAACGACATCCTCGGCCAATTGGGCGTGCTGCTCGTTGCCATGAACCGTAATGACGAAGCGCTGCCCTGCCTCGAGCAAGCCGTGACAGCCGACCCGGCGGATTACCGCGCCCTGGGCGCGTGGGGACTCGCCCTGCTGGCGGGCGGAAACCCGGAAGGCGCTTTCGAGCGGCTGCGCGCTTCGCTCGAACTTCATTTTGACAATGCCGCTCTCATGGAACAATTCGTCAATCTGGGAGAGACCATGGAAAAACCGCAAGGGGTCGAGCCGGTTCTTCGCCGGTTCGTTGACTTCTATCCTGGGAACACGGCGATGACGATACGTTTCGCGCGCGTATTGATGCGTTTGGGTAAACGCGAGGAAGCTCGGGAGCGGCTCGAGACCCTGCTTATATTTGAGCCGGCGAACAATGATGTGCGCCGACTGCTTGAAGAAATGCCGGGAACTTAAGCGCCAGGAAAGCCAACGGTATCAGAGTAATGATGAAACCCGCGCGAGAATGGGCAGCCGAACTAGCCGAGGTCACTGCTCCGCCGGAACTGCATCTGGAGGAGGGACGCGGAGGCGAGCCGACCGTGCGGGTTGGCGAGGTCTGCCTGCACAGCCGCTACAAACCCCGCGACGAAGCGAAACGCCTGGTCGATTCCGCCAACCTCGACCCTGCCCGTCCGGTCCTGGTTGTAGGCGTTGGTTTGGGCTATCACATCGTCGAACTGCTCACCCGGGGATACCGGGTCGCCGCAGTTGAGCCGGACCGGGCCGTGGCCTCGCTGGCGGTGCAAGGTCTACTGCGCGATTCAGAGGTGCTTCTCGGGGTTGGGGACCCGGACGCAATTGCGGACTCCCCCCCGTTCCAGAAGTTCGCCGGGGCAACACCCCAGGTTCTGGTGCACCCGCCGACAGCCCAGATACACCCGCAATTCGCTGAGGCGATGGCCTCGCATGCTTCCGGAGCAGCCCTGCGCGGGCAGCGGCTCCGAATAGCCGTGGTCGGGCCCATGTTCGGGGGCTCGCTTCCCATCACGGAATACCTGGTCCGCGCGTTTCGAATGCTCGGGCATCAGACCCGCCATGTCGATAACAGCCGGGGGTGGAACGTCTACGACGAGATGGCCCATTCCGTCAAGTCCCGGAAAGCCTCGACTCAGCTTGGGGGCCTCCTGACCCATTTTCTTGGCGAATGGTCCTATGCCCGCGTAATGGAATTTGCGCCCGACATCTGCATTGTGATGGCCCAGGCGCCCGTATCGCCGCAGTTTCCGCTCCGCCTGGCTCGCGAAGGGATTGTTACGGCGTTCTGGTACATCGAGAACTGGCGGCATCTCCCCTATTGGCGGGAGATCGCCCCGCTCTACGACTATTTCTTTCACATACAACCCGGCCCGTTCGAGGAACAATTGCGCCAGGCGGGCTGTCAGCACGCCGCGTGCGTTCTCACCGGCTGTGACCCGGCGAGCCACCGGCCTATCGTCTTGAACGATAAGGAGCGGGAAGAGTTCACTTGCGACATCTCGTTTGCGGGCGCGGGCTACATGAACCGCAACCAGTTTCTGGCCGGTCTGACCGACTATGTGCTGAAGATCTGGGGGGTAAACTGGACCCATCCGTCCCTCCGCGCCGCGATACAGCGTCCCGGCGAGCGCTTCACCTCCGAGTTGTTCGCAAGAATCGTAGCGGGCTCGAAGATCAACCTGAACCTTCACTCCAGCACCAGCCATCCGGGAGTGGACCCGAATTGCGACGCCATCAATCCACGGGTGTTCGAGATCGCCGCCTGCGGAGGGTTTCAGCTTTGTGATCCGTGCAAAGGGCTCGATGCATGCTTCAATTTCGGTACCGAGCTGCCTGTGTATGCTTCGCTGAAGGAATTACGCGAAAAGGTCGACTATTACCTCGCCCATCCTGAAGAACGCGGGCAAATCGCAGCCGCCGCACGCGAACGGGCCCTCCGTGACCACACCTATGAGCAGCGGGCCGCGCAAATGCTTGAACTGCTCTTGAAGGCTCATGGCGCCCGCATCCTCCGCAAGGGCATTCGCGTTCATCGGACGGCCGCCGAAATGAGGCAACGCTGCTCCGCGGACGCCGAGCTTGCGGCATTTCTCGATACTCTTCCGCCGGACGCCGTTTTTGAGCAGGATACGGTCAATCAGCACCTGCCCCAAGGGCTCAAGCCGCACACGCGCGTTGAAGCGCTGTTCGCCTATCTGCGCGAGTTGCGTGTGTCCAACGAGGCGTTGCTGGAACAGCGGGGATTGGAGTGACGGCATGCGGATTCTGGTGGCCCAGATGACCCGAATGGGCGACATGCTGCAAACATCATCCCTCACGCGCGCGTTGCGAATGCGTTACCCGGATGCCCGCATCACCGCGATGGTGCGCCCCATGGCGCGCGGCATCGCCGAACGCAACCCGGATATCAACGACGTCATCCCTTACGAAGAAGACTCCATGTTCCTCGATTTGCGCAGCGGCGATTCCGAACGCCTTCTCCGCGCGTACCGTACCGCCGAAGCTCTGGTGAACAATCTGAACGCGCGCAAATTCGACGTGATCTATAACTGCACTCACAGCATCGCTTCCGCCATGTTGTTCAAAATGGTCCGTGCCGGGGAGAGCGTTGGCGCGCATCTGAGCGACGACTGGCAATTTCTGCTTCGCGGCCGCTGGACGAACTATTTCTTCACGAGCGTGTACCAGCGCGTGTACAGCGACATCAACATCAGCGACGTCTTTCGCAATCTCATGAACGATGCGCCCCCCGTAGCCGGCCTCAATCTTGCCGTCACCGATGACGACCGGCGCGAGGCACGCGATATCCTCGCACAACACGGGATCGGCCAGGACGAATCCCTCGTCTGCGTGCAACTGGGCGCAAGCGACGAACCCAAGCGTTGGCCCGCCGCGCATTTCGCCGAGTTGGCGCGCCGTCTCGTTAATGACCGGCATGCAAGAATCTGCTTGCTGGGAGTTGAAGCCGAGGCCCCTCTGGGCGAGGCTTTCGAAAGGCATGCGCCGGGAATCGCCGCGCACTTGTTCGGCAAAACAACCATTCACCAAGTCGCGGCTATCCTGGAGCGCGCCCGCTTGCTCGTCACCAACGATACCGGAACCATGCACATCGCGGCGGCCGTGGGCTGTCCCATCCTCTTGTTGTCTGTTGGATACGTCCATTTCAGGGAGACCGGGCCTTACGGCGAAGGTCATGTTGCCGTCGAACAGCGCAAAGACTATCTCGCGCCTATGGACCGGGCGGATGCGGCCCGAGAGGATCGCGGGGCCATCCAGCCGGCACAAGTTTCGGGCCTGCTCGACCTCGTCCTCGCGACAGACCGCGGCAAAGCCCTTCAGATGCTTGCTGCGACCTCTGATTGGACCGGACTCGAGGTGTTCCAATCACGTTTTGCGCCGGACGGCTTTCTCGAATGGTATCCGCTCATCCGCCGTCCGATGACCGAGATCGACCTTATCCGCATGGCGTACCGCAACACATGGCTTGCTCATCTGTGCCCGGCCGTTGCTGCTGACACCCTTCTTGAGAGCATTCAACAGGCGGCCACATGTTTTGACGCATCGAATCTCGAGACCGTCGACTCCTGGCGCAGCCATTGGGACGGGGTCTTCCTGCAGCTCGAACAGCTCGCCGTCAAAGGCATCAAAAAGACCCGGGAATTGGAGGCGTGTCTGCGGAAGGGCAAGAGCATAACGGTTGCGAAGGAAATCGTGGGTGAACTGATGCGGCTCGACGAAGACACGCGCCTCTTCGCCGAACTCCACGAAGGCTGCCGCCCGCTCATTACGATAGCGCGGTTTCAACGGGACAATCTCGAAGGCGCCGATCCCATGCAACTCGCGGAAACTACGCTCGGAATCTACCGGGACTTGTCGGAGCGCGCGGCCCTCATGCGTTTTCATCTGAGTGCGATTCATAGAGCCCTGCACGCTCTGGCCGCAAGGAAATGAGCTCTATGCCGTCTGGCGGGCCAAGAGGCTCCGCGCGTGCTCGATGCTCACGTCCGAGACCGATCCGTCCAGCAGCCTCGCCAATTCCCGCACCCGGTCATCGCCGGCAATGCACGCGACCGAGGTGACGGTACGCTTCTTCTGCGTTTCCTTGGCCACGCGGAAATGGGTGTCGGCCGCAGCGGCAATCTGGGGCAAATGGGATATACAGACGGTCTGATGCGACGCGGCAAGGCCGCTGAGTTTCGCCGCGACCTTGGTCGCTACAGCCCCCCCAACGCCTGCGTCAATCTCGTCGAATATCAGGGTGGGGATCGTGTCGGCTTCCGCAAATACGCTCTTGAGCGCCAGCATCACACGCGAGATTTCCCCGCCCGACGCAACCTGCCGCAGTCCCTTCAACGATTCGCCGGGATTGGCCGCCAGAAGGAACTCGACCCGGTCCAGCCCCGTGCCGCAGAGGTCCACCCGCTCGAATTGCGTTTCAAAACGTCCCCCCTTCATTCCGAGCTCGGCAAGCGTGGCGGTAATCTGTTTGTCGAGGGTCCGGGCGGCCTTTTTCCGCTGCTCCGACAGGGCCTCGGCCAGCCGGTGGGCCTCCTTGCTCATTACCTCCCGTTCCTTCTTCAGTTGAATGAGGCGCTCGTCGCGTTTCTCGTACGAGATGACCTCCGCCCTGGCACGGTCCAGGTAGGCCAGGATTGCCTCGACCGATTCCCCGTACTTGCGTTTCAGCGAACTGATGAGAGTTAAACGCGCGTTGAGCTCATCGAGTTCCTGGGGATCAAACTCGATCTCGGTGGTAAATTCGCGTAACTCGGCGGCAACTTCTTCTATCTTGCCGCGTGCATCGGCCAGTTGGTCAACAAGGGTCTTGAACCGGTCGTTGATCGCGGCAAGCTCCCCGACGTTGCCCGACGCCGCATCGAGGGTGTCTACAACCGCGCCCTCATCACTTTCGTATAGGGCGCTGTATGCCCGCGAACTCAGTTCAAAGATGCGCTCGGCGTTGGTCAGGAGGTTTCGGCGTTCCCGGATCTCCTCTTCCTCGCCCGCGCGCAGGTTCGCCTTCTCAATCTCGCGCACCTCATGCTGCAGGAACTCGACGCGCCGGGCGCGTTCCCGGTCGCCGGCCTCGAACTCGGCAAGCTGCCGTTCAACGCGCCGAAATGACGCAACGGCCTCTGAGACGGCTTTCGCGTTCTGTTCCATGCCGGCGTATCCGTCCAGCAGGTCGAGTTGGCGGGCCGGCTTCAGCAGGGATTGATGCTCATGCTGGCCATGCAGGTCGACCAGCTCATCGCCGACCGCGGCCAGTACCGCCAACGGCACGGGCGCCCCTCCCGCATATGCGCGGCTGCGTCCGTCCAGCGCCACCACGCGCGAGAGTATCAACACGCCGTCTTCGAAGACGATATCAGATTCTTCCAAGACCTTTGCCAAGTCGCGCGACGGCTTATCGATGCGGAACACGGCGTCTACGCGCGCCCTGTCTGCCCCGTCACGCACGCCTTCCGAGGACGCCCGTGCGCCAAGCACGAGGTTTAACGCGCCGACGATGATGGACTTGCCGGCGCCGGTCTCGCCTGTCAGGACATTGAATCCGGCGCCGAACTCCAGCTCGATATCGTCGATCAACGCGTAGTTCTGTATGTGCAGGCTCTCAAGCATGGTGACCTTGGCTCGCTCCCGCTGATTGGAGGCCTATTCTAACGCCGGAAGCGTCAAGTGCGCCAGAAATTCCTGGTTGCCTTTGGGACCTTTCAACGGAGAAGGCGTCAGGCCGCGCGACTCGAACCCCAGCGTGATAGCGGCCTCGATGACGTCCTTTACGACCCGGTCGCGCACCTCTTCATCGCGGACGACCCCGCCCTTCCCGACGAGTTCTTTGCCCGCCTCAAACTGGGGCTTGACCAGAACCACCCCTTCGGCCGGCGTCTTCAGCAGGGTTTTGAGCACCGGCAACACCAAACGCAGCGAGATGAAAGAACAATCGGCCGTGAATACGTCCGGACGTCTTTCTAACGCCTCTGGAACCAGGTTTCGGATGTTCGTACGCTCCATAACGCAGACCCGGGGGTCTTGCCGGAGCCGCCATGCCAATTGGCCATAACCCACATCAACGGCATACACATACGCCGCCCCGTGCTGCAGAAGGCAATCCGTAAACCCGCCCGTGGACGCGCCCACGTCGATCGCGACGCGCCCGGACACGTCGAATTCGAACGCCTGGAATGCCGCCTCGAGCTTGTCGCCGCCGCGGCTCACAAAACGCGCCTCTTCGCGGATTTCGAGCGGGGTATCCGCCTCCAGCCGCACACCCGGTTTATCGAGTTTTCGGCCGTCCGGGGCGTAGACGTGACCGGTCTGAATCAACCCTCTGGCCTTCGAGCGCGACACGCCCGCGAGCCGCTGCACCAGTATGTCCAGCCGTTCTTTTTCCATATGCACTGGCTTATGTCGACAGGAAACCCCTCTCGGCCCCGCAGTATGCAGCAGAACCGCCGACGGTGTCACGTTGACGCCGTGCCGGCGATGTGTCGTTCAACACGGCCCCCCGGGTCTTGGCGCACCGTTGAGGGCAAGGCCCCGCCCATGCCTCATAATGGTTGAGTGGTGGCGCTCCGCTTGCTTCCCCACGACATAAGCGCTCCGACCACCAACAGGGCCAATCCCAACAGAATGTCGAGGAATCGCGCCATGGGGCTGTTCATCCATGGGATCAGGACCAGCATCATCACGCCGATTATAACAACGCATACTCCCGCGACGCGGAACGGCGACATGACGACGCCGGAACCGGTTTCCGGCTCTATATCCTCAGGAAGGTCTCCGATGGGAGTCTCGAGGCGTTCAAGGAGAGCGCCTGCCCGCGCGAGTTCGCTGGCAGTGGCGGGCGCCAGCAGGCTTGCCAGCTCCATCACCACGTAGGTAAACAGGGCGGTACTCAAGAACATGGCGATCTCGAGCTTGACTTCAAAGCTGCCGAGAAAAATGGCCCCCTTGTCCGGCTGCCAGGTAATGCCAGCGAACGTCAGGGCCTCTTCCCGGAATGACAAAGCAAACAGCAGAAGGCCCACCGCGGTGCCGCACAGGAACCCCAGGATGGCGCTCCTGCCCGTATACCGGCGCGACAACAGCCCCAGGAGCATTGGAACCGCCACCGGCGCGGTAGCGACCCCGAACAGCGTCACCATTACGCGGAACATGCTTTCCGCCTTCCAGCGAGCCAGAATCATCGCCGTGCCAAGGGCAACCAATCCGACAAGAAGCGTCATCAAACGGCCTACGGTCACGAGTTCCTTCTGCGAGGCGGACGGCCGGATCAGACGGCGGTACACGTCGTTCGTGAGCACGCTGGCGCAAACGTTGTAGTCGCCGCTCAAGGTGGACATGGTGGCCGCGAACATCGCCGCGATGGCCAGTCCCAGCATCCCGGCGGGAAGTAATTGGGTGCACAATAGCGGGTAGATGGTGCCAGCGTCTTGCAGCTCAGGTATAAACTGCCGCGCAGCGATCGCGGGAGAAAACATAAGCGGCGGTCCGATGATATACAGCGCTATAACCGCCCATCCCACTTTCAGGGCGTCCCGCTCCTTAGGCACACAATAATACCGCTGGATGAGCGCCCAGTTGATGCTGCTCCAGGCCAGACTGTAAAGCATGATCAGCGGGATCACGTAGGTCCAGCCGTATTCGGGAGCAGTCATATTGAAGAAGCCCTCGGGAGAGTTGTTGAATATCTGGGCAAACCCTCCCGCGCGCTGAATCGACAGCGGAAAAATGACCAGTAAGCCGACGGTCAGCACCACGAACTGGATGAAATCGGTCACCATCACCGCCCAAAGTCCGCCCATGAACGTGTAGATCAGCATGATCCCGCCTGCGCCGAAAATGCTGTATTTGATGTTGATGCCCGTGCAGATCGAAATAAATGTTCCCGTGGCGAACAGCTTGATCCCGTCGTCTATCATTTTCACCGGAATACCCTGCCACGCGAACACCTGGCGCAGAAAGGCATTATAGCGCGTTTCGAGATATTCGACGGGGCTGTCGATGCGCGCGCGGCGCCAGCGTTTCGCGAAAAACACCACGCTGAACAGCGTGGCAGGAACCGCCACCCAGAGGAGCGTTACTCCCACCCATCCGTACCGGTAGCAGATCGACGGATAAAAGACGAACGCGGAAACACTGAAACTGGTCATGTAGAATGAGATGCCGCTCAGCCACCAGGGGACGGTGTTGCTCCCGCTGAAATAATCCTTCATCCGCCGCATATACCGGTAGAAGTATGCGCCAATGGCAAGCATGAGGATGAAATACCCGCCGATCATGAAGTAATCGGGGAGTTGGAGGGTGCCCTGTGTCGGTTCATTCATCGAAGTTGTTCTCCTTGCCGCTGGCTGAAACGCGGCGGTCTTCCGATCCCAAGGCTGCCGCGCCTGGACATGCAAAACGGGCGGGCCGAGCTTCGGCGGCGCCTACTCGAAACAGCCGAGCGACCGGATATACGCGATCGACTCGGCGATTGCCAGCTTGGTCTCGAGCTCGCTCAGCTCGACCCCTTTGATCCCCTCGAATTCAAGCGTAACCGGCCCCGCATACGTGTGCTCGCGAAGCACGTTGAGCACTCCAGGCACGTCTACGACACCCTGGCCCACAGCAGGGAAGTTCCAGGTCTCGAACTCCCCCGAATGGTCTTTGATCTCGACCGTGGCGACATAGTCGATGATCTTCTTCAATTCGGTTACCGCGTCGGTATTCTTGTTGTAGTAGGTGATGTTGGCGGTGTCGAAATTGACCCGTATGTTGGGATGATTAATGGCCTTCATGGTTTCGAGGTGCACGTCGCCGTTGGTCCCGAGGTCGGGATGGGTTTCGAGCGCGATGGTGACGCCGTGCTGGGCCGCGATATCGCCCGCGCGCCGCAGCCGGTCGAACACGGCTTCTTTGGGCGCATCGTTGCGTTTTGCCGAAAGAAACATGTATTTCACGCCCATCTTCTCGCATACGGCAAGTTGCTGTCCGAGCTCTTCCACGCTCGCATCCTTCGAAAGGTCGGTGCTGCCGCGCATGACCAGGGGTTTCAGGCCATGCTCTGCCAGACGCGCCATCTCCGTCTCGGCATCCGCGGGGGCAGGCACGTTCATAAACACGTACCGCACGCCAAGATTGTGCAGATGAGACAGGGCTGCATCCTGGTATTTCCCGTAGTTCGCCAGCCGGCACGCCAAGCGGTTCGTAAGCGCCTCAGACGGCTTCTGCTCAGCGGCGGCATGCAACGGCGTTCTCGCGCAAGCCAGCGTCAGCCCGGTCAGGATCAACACCGCGAATAAACAGACTGCTCCCCTCTTACGCATTGATCGGACTCCTCCCAGTCATTCAGGACCAACCCTATGCTTTGCCGATTTCCTTACGGTGCGCCCACACTTTTTCGAACGCGCGGACATATTGCTCCGTTACCTCAGGCAAATCCTCGTAAAACAACGGTAAATAGATGCACGAGCGGTTCACTTGCTCACACCCGGGGAGCGACTTGGGCACGTCCGGCTTGTGGTGCCACCATTGCTCTTCCGAGTATATATTGAACTTATGCTGCTCGGGATAGGCGCCCGACGACGCGCTCACACCTTCGGCCCGAAGCGCCTTCAGAACCTGTTCTCGCGTAAACCCGGCCTTCGCTTCGTCCAGGAAAAGCATATTCACGGAATAATACACACGTTCCATATCGTCCCGGCAATACGGCTCGCTCAATCCGGCAAGCTGGGTAATCCGGCCGTTCAACGCGCGCACCCGGGCACGCACCGCCGCGTTGCGTTCGTCCAGCACGGCGAGCTGTTTGCGCGCCAGCACGGCGGCAATCGGGTGAATGCGGTACTTCTGCCCGAAACCGGTCCCGTTGTACTTGCGGTATGGGCTATTCTCAGGGAACTTCGGCGGGTCTTCATAGTGGCCGAAGGCCGCCGCGCGTTCGTAATACTCCTGGGTCTGGTAATTGCCCATTCCCCCTTCGATGGCCGGAAGTACTTTGGTCGCCTGAAAACTGAAAATGGCCATATCCCCCCACGCGCCCATCTTCTTGCCCTGAAGCGACGCACCGTGGGCATGCGCGGCGTCTTCGCAGACAATCAGCCCATGCTCCTTCGCAAACGCGCAGATCTGGTCCATATTGCAGGGAAGCCCCCACGAATGCATCGGGACCATGGCTTTGGTGTTTGGCGTGAGCTTCTTGGCGGCATCCTCAAGATCGAAACATGCGGTACGCGGATCAATATCGATGAAGATGGGCACGTAATCGAAGAACCGCATGGGAAGGATAGTGGCGAAGAAGGTGTACGACGGCACCATAATCTCGCTTCCGGGAGGCAGATTGAGCGCGAAGAACATCGATGTAAGCGTACTTGTCCCGTTGTAGTGCGCCTTTGCGTACGGAACATCGTGATATTCTCGCCATTCCTGTTCGAGAACAGGCAGGTCGCGGTACACCGTGCTCGCTGAAAGATCGAGGACCTCCCAGACCGCCTGTTTCTCGGTCTCGCCAAAGCGCGGCCATTTGGTGGCGGCGGCAATCGTCTCCTTGGGGACGGTTACCGATGCGGCTCCGCCGTCCATTGCCAGCGCTTCCCTGCTTAGGACCGCCGTGGATGCGGATGAGCCCAGGGTTGTGCACCCGCCAACAGTGGCGCCTGCGGCGGCGGCTCCCGTGTTACGCAGGAACGTCCGCCTCGACATGCTTCTGCTTTCTTTCCCCCGAAAACGTTTCATCACCCCTCCTTCACGTGTGACCGTGTTTACTGGTGCTTCGTGCTTTCGTCCGGCGTCCGTCAGGCCAGTTCGCCACGGTGCGCCCACACTTTTTCGAACGCCTTGATGTACTGGTCGACGAGTTCGGGCACCTCTTTGGTGAAATACGGCAGCGCGATGCTGGTCGCGTTCGCCTGGTCGGAACCAGGCAACTCGGGGATGACGGGTTTGTGGTGCCACCATTCATCCTCGGCATACAACGGGAGTTTGTGCTGCAGCGTGTAGCTTAACGCGCTCGCATTCACGCCCTCCGCCTTGAGCGCTTCCACCGCGGCATCGCGCGACATGCCCGCCTCGGCCTCGTCAATGAACAGCATGTTCCACGAGTAATACAGGCGCTGCATATCGCTGCGGCCGCTTGACTGCTCGTACAGTCCGGGAAGCTGCGTCAGGGCGTCGTTCAGGCGGCGAATCTGCCTGGCGCCCGCCGCGTTGCGCTCCTCGAGACCTTGCATCTGGCAGCGCGCCAGTTCCGCGGCAAGCGGGTGCATCCGGAATTTGAGGCCAAATCCCGACCCTTTGTATTTGAAGACCGGGCTGTCAGAGGGGATGCCCGGCATCTCGTAATTGCCGAAGGCCGTGGCCCGCTCGAAGTCTTCTTTGTTCTGGTACATGCCCATGCCGCCCTCGATCGCCGGCAGCGGCTTGCTCATCTGATAGCTGTAGATGGACATCCGGCCCCACGTGCCCACGTACTTGTCTTTCAATTTGGCGCAGTGAGCGTGCGCGGAATCCTCGAGCACAATCAACCCCTTCTCATCGGCCCACTCGCAGATCAGGTCCATATCAGCCGGCAACCCGATCCAATGCACCGGCAACACCGCCTTCGTGTTCGGAGTGATCCGCTTCTTGGCATCCTCGAGATCGAAATTCAGCGTGCGGGGATTGATGTCCACGAATACCGGCACCAGTCCGAAAAGCCGCATCGGCGTGATTGTGGCAAAGAACGTATAGCTCGGCACCATGATCTCGCTGCCCGGCGGCAGGTTCAGCGCGAAGAACATCGAAGCCAGCGCGCTCGTGCCGTTGAAATGGGCCTTGGCGAACGGCATGCCGAAGTGTGCGCACCATTCGTCTTCAAGCTTCTTGATAGGATCGTAACTTGGATGCCGCAAAAGCTCGACGATAGCCTTCTCTTCCTTCTCGCCATACAAGGGCCACTTCGCCGCATCGCCGAAATCAACGGTCACCGCCTTGGGACCGCCGTCCTTAGCAAGCTTCTCGGCGGCCGCGCTGGCGGTCCGCTGCCCCGCCAGAGCAATCCCTGCGGCGGCTGCGCCCGTTGTCTTGAGAAACGCACGACGGGTCGGCTGCCCATTCGTGTGGTTCGCTTTCTGGTCCATCATCTATTCCTCCGTTTTCAACAATCCCTTCCGTGCTGCCCCTGATATGAGCCCATGTACTTTATGATATGCGCAAGGACAATACAAGTCCA
>DAOLNV010000056.1 GCA_035416745.1 Candidatus Hydrogenedentota bacterium
AGCGCGGAACCGTACCGGGCTGTCCAGAACAAGATCTTCCGCACCGCGGTGGAAGAGAAGTATTCGGACGTTCTGGACTTCTCAATCACCGATGCCCAGCAGGACAACGCCAAGCAGATCTCCCAGATCGAGAACATCATTCTGCAGGGAGTCGACTTACTGATTGTGGCGCCGAACGAGGCGGCCCCTTTGACGAAGGTGGTTCGGAAGGCGCATGAGTCCGGCATCAAAGTTATCTGCCTCGAGCGGGACCTCGCGGAGCCTGTCTACGACATGTTTGTTGGCGCGGATAACGTTGTGATCGGGGAGATGGCGGGACAATATATAAAGGAATACCTCGAATCCAAATCTATTGCGAACCCCATCGTGGTCGAAATGAAAGGGCTTCTGGGCACCAAGCCGCAGGAGGAACGTCACGAAGGGGCAAGGAAATACATCGACACCGTAACGGGGGTGAAAGTGGTCGAAGAAGTGGCAAACTGGCTCCAGAGCGAAGCGAAGAATCGCATGGAGACTCTGCTGCAGGCCAATCCCAGGATCGACGCTGTATACGCACACAACGACCCGATGGCTGTTGGCTGTTTTCTGGCCGCCCGGGAAGCTGGACGCGAAAAGGAAATGATCTTCGTCGGGGTGGACGGTCTGGGCGGAGATGCCGGCGGAATCAAGAAGGTGATTGACGGCGTGTTGCAGTGCACGTTTGTCTATCCCCCGTGCGCTTCAGAAGCCCTTGATTACGCGGTCGCCATGCTCAAGGGAGAGGAGGTCCCGGCTCGGGTAATTCTCGAACCTTCCAAGATCACCAAAGAGAACGCATCCGAATGGTACGAAAAGGCCACCATCGAGTAGGCATACGCGGGGCGCGCGCAGGGGCCATATCGAGCCCGTCCTGCTGGGTCGCGCTCCTGTTTGCGCTGATCTCCTCCGGCTGCGGAATGTCCATGCACGACGCCGTAGCCGCCGGCGAACTGACTGAGATACAAGAGATGCTCGCCCGGAATCCCGGCGCCATTGAAAGCCGGGATGGTCTGGGCAAGACGCCGCTGTTCTTCGCCGTCACGTATGGGCGTGAGGACATGATGGACCTCCTGATCGAACGAGGCGCCGATGTGAACGCGCATGACAAGACCGGTCTGACGCCGCTTCATGTCGCGGCGTTCATGAGCCGGCCGGCCTGCGCCGAAAAACTCCTCAAGGCGGGCGCGCGCATCGACGCTACGGACAATTTCGGGGATACCCCTCTTCATTCGGCGGCCATGCATGGCATGACCGGAATGATTGGGTTCCTCGTTAGACGCGGCGCCGATCTCGACGCCGTGAACAATAACGGTGAGACTCCCTTGGCCCTCGCGGTGAAGCATGAACAGGAACGCGCCGTTGAGACACTCGAGAAACTCCTGAAAGCGCGGGAGTAAGATGGGTGCTGCCGGGGGCGGCGCTGGTTCCTGACGGGTACGGGTGAATTCTGATAGACTATCCTGCAGGAGAGCTGGATGAAGGGTACGAAAAACGATGTTGTTACCGTATACACCGATGGTGGCTGTGAGCCGAATCCCGGCCGCGGAGGATGGGGAGTCGTCCTCGTCTATAAAGGGAAGGTAAAGGAGCTTTCGGGCCACGAAGATGTGACTACGAATAACCGCATGGAGCTTACGGCGGCCGTGAAAGCACTGGAGGCTCTTCGCAGGCCGTGTCGTGTCGCTCTGCATACCGATTCGCAGTATCTGCAGAAAGGCATAACCGATTGGATGCGGAGGTGGAAACGAAACGGATGGCGCACCCGAGGCGGAGCGGTGAAGAACCAGGATCTTTGGCAACGCATTGACGACCTTACGAACACCCACGATGTCAAATGGCACTGGGTGCGCGGACATGCGGGAGACCCCTTTAACGAACGCTGCGATGCGCTGGTGCGTGAGGCCCGCATCCGGCGCTGAAACGTGAGAGAAAATACCGCTGCAATGTCTGATAGAGAGAAAAGCTCCGTTGCAAGTCACCCCGTGCCAAGGAAGAGAACAGAGGATCTGACCCTGTGCCTTATCTTCATTCTCATCGGGATGGGCGGCATCCTCTTTTCCAGGCGCTGGGATGACCCGGTATTGCACAGAATCACCCTGTTGCTCTCCGTTGCGTTGCCTGTTTTTGGCATCGGCAATTTTCTAGCCCGGCTTCACGTAACCGGTCTACAGAAGTTCCTCCTGGTCGCGGGGGTCCTCATCTTGATCGTAGGGGGGATGGCCACCGTAGCCGATTTTCCCGGCACCTTCATTGATTCCGCGGAGATCCCAGCCAAGACTCGCGACTTCGCCCGCTGGGCGGGAGCACTAGGTCTGTTCGCCGGACTTGTCGCAATTCTCTTTGCCGTAGTTCGCGGCGAGGAAGAACTGGCCGAGATCGGCGACCGGTTTCGGCATCTGACCGACCACATGAGCGAAGGGTTCACCGTAGCTTCTCCGGATGGAACCATCTTGTTTGTGAACCGGCGCTTTCTGGAGATGACTGGTCTGAACCGGGACGCCGTCCTTGGGCGAAATGCCTTTGAAATCGTTAGAGAGCTCAACCAGGAAGCGATGCTCGAGCACATGGAGCGGCGAAAACAGCACTTGGCATCGGAGTATGTTGTCAATCACAAGGTCGGGGGCGACGAACGGCATTTCGCGATAAGCGGGACACCTATCTTCAACCGCCAGGGAGAACATGCCGGAACCGTTGCTATTTTTCGAGATGTGACAGAGCAGGTCAGGCTTTCACGGAGCTTGGAGAAGTACGCGGAGGATCTCCAGCGGCTCGTGGAGGAACAGACACGCCAATTGCGCGAGTCCGAGGAACGGCTTCGAGGGCTGTTGGTGCGCATGAACGAGGGCTTTCTAACCTTGGATGGGGCCTTCCGTGTGCGGTTTGCCAACGAGCGCGTCTGTGAAATGCTGGGATTCGATCCGGGAGAACTGGTTGGACGCGATGTGTTCGGATTCATGGAGCCCGCCGGCAGAGCCAAGCTCCTGAGTCTCCTCGAGATGGCAGGCTCGAACGTGACGAAGCGTCTTCAACAGGAAACCAATCTCATAACGAAGCTCCGCGGTATGGTTCCCGTAGTCTTGGGTGTGTCCCGCGTGGAAGATTCCCGCGAAGGCGGAGTGCGGTATTCTCTTGTTGTAACGGACGTAAGTAAACAGAAAGAAATGCAGCGCCAGTTGGAACAGCGCGCCATCCAATTGGAGACCGTCAACGAAGAATTACGAGTGCTTGACCGTACGAAAGACAGTTTCCTGACAAACGTCACGCACGAGCTTCGCACCCCCCTGAGTACCATACGCGGATACGTCGAGATGTTGGATAGCGAAGGCATCGGCGCGTTGGACAACGAACAGAGGAATGCGCTGCAGGTAATTGGGAGAAATGTGCAGCGTCTGGGAACCCTGATCGAGGAAATGATCGAATTCAGCCGAATGCAAATGAAGGGTTTCCGCCTGAAATTCACGCTGTTCCGACTCGAAGAGCTTGTGGAGGAATGTGTCAAATCGGTGCGTCCGAACGCTTTTCAGCACGGTCTGACGCTCGAATGCAATCCTCGGGAGTCCCTGCCCAGAATATGGGGCGACCGGGCCCGCCTGGCCCAGGTTCTCACGAATCTCGTGTCCAATGCCATCAAATTCACCAAATCGGGCGGAAGAGTCGAGTTGAACATCAGCCGCGCTCCAGGCGGTACCGCGCGCATCAGCGTGGCGGATACGGGAATCGGAATACCCCTGGAGTACCAGAAGCGCATATTCGACAAGTTCTTCCAAATTGATGATTCTCTTGAAAGACGTTATGAAGGCGCGGGCATCGGTCTGTCCATTGCGAAAAGCATTGTTGACGCTCATGGAGGCACTATCGAGCTTGTCAGCACACCCGGGGAGGGAAGCAAGTTCACCGTGGTTTTGCCGGACGCGATTTTCGATGAAAGCTACTCGCCGGGCGAGAACGCCCGCTTTGAAGGCCGAAGACTTGTGTGTGTTTCTGAGGATGACGGATTACTGGACAGGCTAAAGGCTCTGCTCGAGGGCTGGGGGGGACAAGTCGATCGGTTCTCCGGCGGGCACGAAGCCGTTCGCTCTTGCCGGGAAACGGTACCAGACCTCGTGATCATTGATGAAAACACCGACGATATAACTGGTTCGGCATTCGTCACGGTATTGCAGAAAGCGTTGGACGCCGACACGGTGCCGGTCCTGCTTATGAAGGGCCGCAATGCGCCTCTCGAGGAGGGTTTTGTCGACCTGAGCGGTCGTGTTGAAACCATCGAGAAACCCTTCCGTGCCCACGAGCTCTTCTGGAAGGTCCATCGGATGCTTGGGAATCTCCATTTGATTTCTCCACTCTTGGAAACAGAGATGCTTCCGCCTGCCGAGCCGGCGGCGGAGATCGTGCATGCCGTGGTGGAGCCGGACAGCGACTTGCTGGAATGGCTTCAGATAGCCCTGTCAATCCGCGGCATAGAGGCATCCTATTTCGTTGATCCGGAAGATGCCCTTGCGCGCATCGAGGCACACGGCGCGCGGACCCTTCTATTGGATACGGACGGGTTGTCTCCCCAACAGTTGATGCGTTTGAAAGAACACGCCAGAGAAGCTCACATTCTGATATGCGCTATGACAGGGTCGCAACCAGACGAGCAACCGGCAGATGGTTTCGATGCTTTACTGACAAAACCATTCAGCATCGACGATGTCGTTGACACAATTGCTGAATTTGATTCGAAGGTTCCCGCCGCGAAGAGTGCGGCGGATGATGTCAATACAAACGGTGAAGGGAATGTCGCAAAGTGAAATTCTGGCTCGGATGCTTATTTGTGCTGCTAGCGGCGCCATCGGCTGTCTGCTCCGATTTTGAAACGGCGCTCCAGAAAGATTGCTCCAGCGCCATCTGCATTCTCGCGGATTCTGGCTTGACGATATGCGAGCACAACGCCGAGGAACTTCGCCCGCCGGCAAGCATGATCAAGCTCATGCAGATTCTGATGGTCATGGAGGGTATCGAAGCGGGGCAGTGGTCCCTTGACACAATTATTAATGTGACAGAGCATGCAGAACGCATGGGAGGATCGCAGGTTTATCTGGGCAAAGACGAAGAATGGAAACTCAGCGACCTGATTGGCGCGGTGTGCGTGGTTTCGGCAAATGACGCTGCCATGGCCATTGCGGAAGGACTGTGGGGGAGCGAGGAGGAGTACTTGAAGGCCATGAACGTGCGCGCGAAAGAGCTCGGGATGACTCTTTCGGAATTCCACAGTGTGCATGGGCTTCCTCCCGACAAGGGCAAGCAGGTGGACAAAACCTGTGCCCGGGACATGGCCATTCTGGCGCGCCACTGTGTGCAATACCCCCTCCTTATGGAATGGGTGGGGCAAAAGGAGTTGACATTGCGCGAGGGGGATCCCGTTCAATATAACACGAACAAGCTCCTTTGGCGGATGGAAGAGTGCGACGGTCTCAAGACGGGATACACGAATGCCGCGGGATGGTGTCTCACCTCCACGGCGGAGAGAGACGGGATCCGTTTGATTGTGGTGGTGATGGGCTGCAAGACTTCCGGGAGCCGGTTTACACTGACAGAGGCGATCTTCCAGGAGGGGTTCCAGGAGTCTGAACGCTTTCGCGTACTGGCAAAGGGCGACCTGGTGGACCCCGAGATATCTGTTCAGAACTGCGAGAAGGCCGTCACCCGCCTGGCAGCATCGGAAGACGTATGGGTAACCGTTCCAAAACGTTCCAAGGCCGGTTTGAAGCTTATGACAGAGACGCCGGCGGAGTTGCGCCCACCCCTCGAACCGGGGGAGACGGTTGGACAGCTGCAGGTGGCCTTCGGCGACCAGATACTTGCCAGGACACCGTTGCTGCTCGCAGAACCCCTGCGCCCTGCGCCCCTTCGCTGGAAGTTGGTTCGGACGGTTCTGAACCGGTAACCCGTCACACCCTGAGACTCTCGATGGCCTCGAGGTAGCTGTCGCTTCGGAAGATGTATGAACCGGCCACGAGAACATTCGCGCCCGCGCTGATGACCTGCGGGGCCGTGTGCTGGTCAATGCCGCCATCGACCTCGAGATCGCGTTCCTCACCAAGCATAGCGCGCACCAATTCGATTTTCCGCAGCATTCCGGGGATGAACTTCTGTCCCCCGAAGCCGGGATTGACGGTCATGATCAGCACCATGTCGACGCCGTCCGCCAGGAACTCGATGTCGTCTGGGGGGGTGCCGGGATTCAACACAACGCCCGCCTTGCATCCGAGGTCGCGTATCCGGGTCAATAGCCGGTGTGGATGGCGCGAGGCTTCGGCATGGAAGGTGATGATATCGGCGCCGGCGTTCGCAAAATCATCCACGTACTCCTCGGGGTTGGACAGCATCAGGTGAACGTCCATGGGAACGGTCGAGTGGTGCCGGAGCGCGCTTACGACGGGAGGTCCAATGGTTATGTTGGGCGTGAAATGCCCATCCATGATATCCAGATGAATCCAGTCGGCTCCGGCCTGAATGACCGCACGGATCTCTTCCCCCAACCTGCTGAAGTCGCTGGAAAGAAGAGATGGCGCAATCTTGAGTTTAGGCAACGTCTTTCTCCTCGCCTTCTTCAGGCAAATAGTCTGTAATGACCGGCGGAGCGTCTCCTTCGTAATAGTAGACCCTGGCCCGCTCCCCATCCACAAAGACCTCTACCGTAAGTTCCTCCGAGAAGGACAGGGGAAGATTGATAATGCTTCCCGGCTGATACTTCGGCCTTTCGCCCGCCTGGTACTGGCCCTCGGTGGGCAGGATAGTCTGCCGGTTCCTGTTGCGGTCAATCACGTCAATCCTGATTTCCCGAGGGAACCAGGAACCCGGAACCGTGTACGCGATCTTGACAGTGCGGCGCGAATTGGGCAACTCGAGTTTGGCGGAAGCGCGCACGTCATAGCTTACGGCGCCGCCCTTTTGAAGCATCGTTCCGGGGAGAGGGTTCTGGGCAAGCACGCGGTCATATGGGGCATCGGGGTTGTCAACACGGTTGGCGACCACGCTTACTTCCATGGGCGCCAATAGCGCGATTGCATCGGATACGGCAAGCCCAACAATGTTCGGCATGGTGAGAATGTTGCCTGTGGGGCCTTTGCTCAGCAAGAGGTGAACTTCCTGGCCCGCCCTCAGAGGTTGTCCTGCCGGGGGGTCCTGCGCGATGATCTGGTCGCGGGGCGCGCTGTGCTGGATCCATGCCTTGCTGCCAAGGCGAACACCCCTGGCGGCGCCGCCTTCGAGTTGACTCAGTGACTTGCCCACGAAGGCCGGGGTGCCCTGGGCCTCTCCTCCTTGACTCACGGTCGGGAAGACTTCGCGGCCTGCCCGGACCACCGCTCCGGGCTCGGGGCGTTGCGAGATCACGTGGTACGCGGGCACCTGGTCGCTGAACATCGGGGTCTGCTTGCCCATCTCGAGGCCGACCTTCCCCAACTCGAACGATGCCTGGGTGACGGACAGCTGCGTGATGTTGGGAACTGTCACGTATTCTCCCCCGGTGACAGCGGTGTTGAAGACATAAAGCCCCGCGGCAGCCATCACCAACAGGAAGAACGCGGTTGCGAGGGTCCATCGCACGGACCATCCCAGGAAGCGAAAAACAAAGAAGGTCAGATTCAGGATTGCTTCCGCAGCCTTGTCAAGAAGAACCCGTCCAACCCGTCCTGAACCGGATTCGTTCGATATGTTCCCTTGCTTTTTCTCCATGCGCTCATCCAAATTGGCCCATCTTCGAGGGTGACGGGCTCTGTTGCCAATACAGCCGCGACCACATGCTCTGTCTCCTCGGGGGTGGATGTACACACCGAGTAGACGATAACCCCCTGATTCTCGCAAAGAACGATTGCCGACCTCAACAATTGCTGCTGCAGCAGGGCCAACTCGCGAATATCCGCTTCGGAAAGACGGTATTTCAAGTCCGGATGCCGGCGCAAAGTACCCAGTCCTGAACAAGGGGCATCGACCAGGACACGGTCGAATCTCCCCACGAACGGAGCGTTCCGGCCATCTGCCGCAACCAGATGAACGCCCGGGGCGTTCAAGCGCGTCATATTCTCGCGGATCTGGCGAATCCTCCCGAGGCGGATATCGCACGCCGTGAGCCGTGCGCGTCCTCCAGCGAGCGCCGCGATGTGGGTGGTCTTGTTTCCCGGCGCGGCGCACATATCTAATATCCGCTCCCCGGGTTGCGGTTCCAGAAGATGCGCAGGCAGCATAGACGCAGGATCCTGCACCGTGAAGTCTCCAGCCTGAAACCGCTTGCTGCGCGCGAGCGCCGGGGCCCGGAAGAAGGTTATTTCTTCAGGAACAACCGTACGCTTCTCCGCGCGGATATCGCCTTTCTGGAGCGCCTTCAGCAGAGAATCCGTGTTGATCTGCAGGGTATTTACCCGGGCTGAGATTGGCGCTTCCTCCGTCAATGCACGGCAAAGGGCCTCGGTCTCGTTTGGGCCCAAGTCGTCGAGCCAGCGTTTAACAAGCCACTCGGGCATTGAATACTGGATGTGAAGGCGCTCGAGCGGCTCCTCGGGAAAGGTGACCTCTGAAAGCTCGTGCGGGGCGCGCCGCAGCACCGCGTTCGTCAAGCGGGCCAGACCGGCGTGGCCGCGTTTCCTGGCCAAGTCGACCGATGTGTGCACGAGGGCTGGGGGTGTCACCTGGCTACAGAATAGCGACTGAAATATGCCCATGCGCAGAAGGGCACGGATAGGAGCGGGCAGCTCTTCGAGCGGCTGACGCAGGATTCCTCGAAGAACATAATCGCACAGAATCCTGTGCCGCACGGTCCCGTAAACGAGGTGCGTCAGGAAACGCCGGCCTCTCTCGTGCAGTTCTTTGCGGCGAAGGGTCCGGTCGAGAGACACGTCGAGGAATACTCCCTGCTCGAACACGCGAAGGAGCACGTCGATGGCGGCGTTACGCACGGGGTCGATGGGCACGGTCTACAAATCCTCAAAACGTTCGCCAACCTGAATGGAATGGCCCCGTAGATATTCCTCCATGGACATCGCGCGTTTCCCGGGGGCTTGAAATGCCAGAATGGCCAGGAGCTCTTCGCCCGCAGCCACGAGGACGCGGTCTTTCTCCACGGCAACCACGGTGCCGGGGCGCGCATCATGCGTGCCTTGCACAACCTGAGAGGCGTGTATCCGGCAGATTTCGCCTTTGTAGAGGCAATGTGCCACGGGCCAGGAGACAGCGGCCCGCACCAGATTGTGAATCTCGCGCGCGGGGCGTCCCCAGCGGAGCTGCCCGTCGGACTTCTCGAACATGCGGCAATAGACAGCTTTCGAATGGTCCTGCGGCCTGAAACAGGCCGTCCCCGCACCAATTGCATTGACGCCGGCAACCAGAAGTCCCGCGCCCTTCACCGCGAGCCGGTTGGAAAGCGAAACCCAGTTATCTTCCGGAAGAACCGGCTCTTCTTCCTGGAAAAGAATGTCGCCGGCATCCATCTCGAGCGTAAGGCGCATGATGGTAACGCCAGTAACCTCGTCGCCGTTCAATAGGGCCGTGCGGATGGGGGAGGGCCCGCGATATTTGGGCAGCAGGCTCGGGTGCATGTTGAGATAGCCGTAGGGCGGGATATCGAGGATGGGTTGCTTGAGGATTCGCCCGTACGCGGCGATCAAACAGATGTCGGGGGCTTGTTGGCGCAACCACGCCTCGAAGGCGCCATCGTTGAGCTTCTCGGGCTGTGCGACGGGAATGCCGTTGGCTTGAGCCCAGACCTTCGCGGGCGGCGGCTCGAGCTTCTTGCCCCGTCCCTTGGGGCGGTCCGGCTGGCACACCAAGGCAACGACTTCGTGCGCTTCCGCTACCGCCACAAGACAAGGAACCGTCAGTTCCGGCGTTCCAAAGAAGACCGCGCGCACTCAGGTCAACCCCGGTATTTCGATGCCGCCCGTGAGCTCCGTCATCTTTGCTTTGACCAGTTCCTGCACTTGGCGGATGCCATCGTTGACCGCTGCGGTGACCAGCGTTTCCAACATCTCGATGTCATTCGAGTCAACCACTTCAGGCTCGATCTTGACTGACTGCAGCTCGAATCTGCCGTTCATCTCGACCTTGACCATACCGCCGCCCGCGGATGCCTCGATCCGTTCGCTGGCCAGGCTTTCCTTGAGTTCTTCCATCTTGCCCTTCATCTCCAAAGCGTGTTTGATCATGTTGGAGAAATTGCCAAGATTGCCTAATCCTTTGGGTAGCACGTTGCCTCCTATCCGTCGAGCGCATGAGCACTTGTTACTTGTATCGAGGTAGACCGCCGCCAAGTATACCCGCATGTCCGATATGGTGTCCAAACGGCGGCAGTGTCGGCTCGAACCATAGCGCGAAAATGGCATGGTTCAAAGGTTCGAGGCCCGGAAAGCCGCCAAATGACGTTCTTGCTGCACGTACATCTGTTCTATCAGCCTTCCCCAATTGCGGCTGAGCAGGCATATTGGCAGCGTATGGGTCCTGCAGGGGGTATCAACCCATGACATTGCACCGGGTCCGACGCTCTTGGACTTCCGTCCTTCGCCATGGGAAGCGTCACTTTTCAATACAGCGACAGTATCGCCGCGGGCATCGTAATCAGCCAGGACCCTGAGGCAGCAGGGGGGGACGACCCCGAGAACCTCCGCTCGGCGAGGAAGAGCACGGACTCTTCGATGGCGGCCAATCTCTACTACGCCGGTTTCCGCATCTCCAGATGAACAAAACAGCGAAAGTTGCAGTGATGTTTGGGTTTCGCAATCGACGACGGGGATAGGTCCGCGGTAATCGCCGTTCGCCGTCACTGCTGCCTTCCTTTGCCTCTCGCGATTCCCGCCGTCTACGGCTGCCCAGGCAGCTCGTGGAGGCGGAGGTTCTTCGCGCGCGCCTCACGCATGCGGTGTTCTTCGCTGGCGCGAGCGGCATAGCGCTGGTCGCGCAAGGCGTCCGTCTGAGCCGGCTCATACCCGGGCATATCCGCCCGGGGCGTCTCAGCCAGCATCTGGGTACCCGCCTGGATGATGGAAAGGGCTTCACGAAAGCGGGGTCCGTCGGGTCCGTCCAGCGCCTTCAGGCAAGGGCTCAATTCGGGCCTGTCGAAACTCACCAGCGGGCCGCGGTTCGTTCGGCAGTCAGCCAATTGCCCGAAGGGAATGCCGGTCAATTCTTCAAGGCGCTTGAGCTGGCCGTCATCAAGGGGGCTGCGCCCAGCGAGATTGTTCGGGTATGCGCTCGAATACACGGGATAATACGGCCCGTTCACGTCAATCCAGGTCACGAGGCGCTCGAAGCTCTCGGGGTCCATTTCGATCTTGTGGTGTCCTTCGAGAATGGTCTTGACCAGCGGGCTGGCATGCGCTCCCCAGGAATACGCTTGCTGGATCTCCGCGGGGCCCGCGCCAATGGCCTTGATGTACCCTTTCCGCCACAACTCCTTATACGAGGTATTGAAGATGAGAGTCTTGTCGCCGCATAACAGCAGCTTCTCTCCGGGCTTCTTGCCGTAGTCGTGGCATTCGACACAGTAGCGGTCGAACACGGGCTGAACGTCTCGAAGATAGTTGAAGAACTGTGGGGCGCCGTGCCAGCCGGTGAGGATACTGGGCTCGCGGCGCAAGGCACGGGGAACGGGGGAAAGGGCCGCGTGCGAAGCTGGGGCCTTCCTGCGATCTTCATGACATCCCATGCATCCCGTGCATTCGCCGCTTTGCACCATGGTCCCGCTCCGCATGGACTGCACCATCATGCCGCGCTCGTCAAGCAGCTGAAAATACACGAAGGCTCCGGGGGGAATTTCGAAGTAAGCCGAGCCGTCCGGTTCAACCGGAACCGTCCCCAGGATCCGTTTGTTGTTGAAATCGTGCCAGTTCATGGCTGGCGCTTCCTGGCCTTGGCCGTTCCAGGGCGGGGTGGTCCAGTACCGCTTTTCGGGCGACTCAACCACCCGCAGGTACTTGACCGCTCCGCGTTCGACGCCAGCCATGTGCGTGCCTTCGTATACGTCCATCACATACAGCGCGCCGGGCTCGTCTTCGAAGGTTCTGCGGGACGGAATGGCGGGCGGCCGTGGGCGCGGCGCCAGGGGCATGGGATCAAAACAACCGGGCTCCTCGGCGTGCACCAGGAGCTCGTTTCCAAAAATGTCTATGAGGAATATCCCCATGAGCTCGCCGGAGCCTGTCATACGGGAGCACAAGAAGAAGGTGTCATCAAGCGGATAGGGATCTTCATACTTTGGATTCACCTGCGTGTACAGGTCAAAGCCATAATTATCCGGTTTGTTGGGATCGCCGGGGCCCGCAAGGTCTATCGCCCGGGGCGGCCACGTCTGAATCACTGGCGGGCGGTTGTCCATGCCGAGGCGGCGGTCGATGATGGCTAGAGCTCCCCACGGGCGGTCATGGCACGAGCCGAAGATGCAGATGGCTCGCTGCGTGCCGGGAATCGGCCGTGCGTCAATTACGGCCCCCGGAGACCATGTGTTATTCCCCCAGTACAGGGCGTGATTCGTGCCGTCCGGATTGACGGTCCACAGCCCCTGAGCGTCTCCGAAATTGCGGTCCACGTACTCCCACCGGTCATAGAGGATGCGTCCGTCCGGGGTGAGGGCGCCATGGCCCTCGAACAGAGTATTCTTGCCGATCTGGCAGATGTTGGCGCCGTCCGGTTCCATGCGGAAAAGGTTTGCCATGATGTGGCGGTTGCACATGCAGTACTTGGGCTCGCGCGTTGACGAGAACGCAATGGAATCATCGGGCAGGTATAACGGGTCGATATCGGAGACCGGCTGCGCGTACGTGAGTTGTTTGAGACCCGAGCCATCAGCGTTTATCTCGTAGATGTGGTAGCCATCCGCCTTGTCCTTGCGCATCGAGAAGACGATGCGCGTGCCGTCGAAATGCACCTCGGGATCGCGAATGATGCCCTCGGGCGCTTCAAGAAGGGCCGTTACCTGTCCTGCCTCCGCAAAATCAATGCACTTGAGCGCCCCGCCGCCTTCAAAGCTGCTCTCGTTAATTTCGTTGACCTGAAACATTGTCTCAGTATTGTGATGGTCGGGGCGGTACTGTTTTCTCACGACGAACAGAATGGGATGCGAACAGAGGAGGGGATTCGCGAGCAGCAACGCTTGGCGCCTGAGTTCTTCCACGGCTCCGCGCACTTCTCGGGCCTGCTGGAGCGCTTCCTCGCTCGCCGCGCCGGCCCGGATACGGTCGATTCTTCCGGCAAGAGCAGCGGCTTCGCGAACGAATCTGCCTCCCCCGGAATAGGCATCGCCGTAACGTTCCATCAGGGTATCAATGGCCGCTTTTACGGGCGGCAGCGGGCATGCGTCGAGTTCGCCCGCAATGGATTCTTGCAGAAGAGCGGACTCAATATTGGCAAACCGTTGCGCCGTCGTCTCGAGATCGATTATGCCTTGCGCGGCGAAATTGTCGAACGTGATATGTCCCCACCCGCCTTGGTTCTGATCGACGATGCGGAGAAAGCACTTCTTCCCGACCAATTCCGGCGTGTCCCACGACCGGACCGCCATGACCTCGCTGCTGTTGCCCGAGGCCTTCACATGTTCATGACCGTCGAGGGTGCACAGTGCCACATACGTGTCCGGGTGGTTGCCCCCGCCCGCCAGAAACGTCATCTCAGGCCCCGTCAACTCAAAAACGGGCGATTCGATAGTTCCCGTGAAACTGTCGTTTGGCCGATAGTCCTTTTGCTCGAGGGTCGAGAGAAAGTACTGGCCCTGCTTATTGTAAGGGTCAGAACTGTTGTGAAATTCCTTGCGGTCGCAGACGAGAAGCTCGAACGAACCCTCTATGACCCGCCACCCTTGGAGGTCGCCGCTTTCAAAATCGAAGCAGAGAGACGAAGAAGCGTCCAAGCTGCCGGCCCCGGCCGAATGAATCACCATGCACCCAAAGACAACGAACCACAGGGATTTCGTAATCGGGAGGAATCTGCCATTCATAATATGTTGTTCCGGGCGTCCTGTTTTGAACGCGTGTGAAATCCGGCCTGAGGGATCATTCCGATAGCCTTGAAACCAGAATGTCCCACCCTCCGTATGTTGCAGTGAGGGCTCGAGAGGATGAAGAGTCTATCCCGATAATCATCGGGTCATCGTACGTGCCGGCCGCGACGAAATCGTCTCCGGCTTCTAGGTAGTCTTCCCCGGATGCGCTGACGACCCCGAGAATCATCTCATCCCCGTCCCCGCCGCCGTGACAGACCGTGATCACGCTGCCGTCCTCGGCGAACTTCGCCACGAACAGGTCCTGCCCCGCGACAGCCTCGACCTCGTTCTCGGCCGTCTCGTCCGGTCCAAAAACAGTTCGTTTTGTGAAATACCCTCCGGCAACGAACGTTCCGTCATCGTACGCGCTGACCGTGTAAGGCAGCACCTCCCCCTGGATGTTCTGGGCCTGCTTTACCCAGACGAGGTCGCCGTCGGAGGCGAACCGGGCGAAGAAAGCGTCCATGGTGTTTCCGGCGGAAAGGGTGGTTTGAGTGGGTTCGCCGTTGCCGAACGTCACCGTCCCCGTGAAGGCGCCAACCACGATGCAGTCTCCTCCTGGCAGGGCGGCTACGTCCAGTGCCACGGTGTCTCCCGAGCCGCCAATCTCGCGGACCCAGGACCGGTCGCCCAGGCCGTCGTATCGCACAATATAGGCATCACGGGCAAGTGCCTTAGACGGCGCCGCGCCGCCGTCACCCTTGAACTGGCCGTTGATGTAACCGGCAGCGACGCAAGACGCATCCGAATAGACGGCTATCCCCATGCCCATATCCGTATCCGGGCCGCCTGCGCGTTTCACCCAGGCGAGGGACCCGTCGTCGTTATATCGCGCGACGAACAGGTCCTCCGCGCCATTGGCTATCAACACCGTTTCGTTCGTTTCCCGAACGCCGAACGCGGCTTGGTCACTGAAATACCCGGTGACAAAGGCCGAACCGTTGTCCAGGGCGGCGAGATCGTTGGCCTCGTCATTGCTGATGCCGCCTGCCCGGGTGGCAAACTGGAACAAGCCATGGTTGCTGTAGTAGGCGAGGAAAATGTCCAGCAAACCCGCGGAAGGCAAGACTTGCTGAATTGGATCCCGTACGCCGAACGATGCGTACAAGCTGTAGCAACCGGTTACATAGAAGGAACCGTCGGCAAGGACGGCGATCCCGTGCCCCTCGTCCGTTCCCGAACCGCCCGCAGCCGTCACCCACGACAGTTCGCCGTCCGATGTGTACTTCGCGATGAAGACGTCGTTGTCTCCGGAGGATGCCCATGCGGACTCCAGCTGCGTCGAGGAAGAAAACACGGCTGTTGAACTGAAGTACCCGGTTACGATGGAGGCGCCCTCCGATGTCAGGTCGAGGGCATATGCCACATCGCTCGTGGGCCCGCCAGCGTGTCTGGCCCACACCGCGCTTGCCCGCCCGGGCTCACCAGGGGTGTCATCTCCGTCGTCCGGGACGTAATGACCATTCGGACACCCCAGAGCCAGCGTCAGAGCGCACGCAAACACGATCGTCATCAGTGTCTTAAGGGCGTTTCGCATAGCTTTTTCTCCGTGCAGGCCGATACCCAGCCTTGCCTCAACCTGCGCATGGTTTTACCTTATAGCAAGAGGCACGAATTAGGCAAATACTTCCGCCAAAAGGATGTAAGGCGCTTGCTGAATATGGTATATTCGATTCTCTTTTTGGGGTGGTTTTTGCGAATAATCCTGGCAGTGGAGGCCCCTATCAGATGCCAAGTGGTAAGTATAACCATCAGGAAATCGAGAAGAAGTGGCAGGAATATTGGCTGGACAACAAGACCTTCAAATCAGAGGTCGACGCGTCTAAACCCAAGTATTACGTATTGGATATGTTCCCGTACCCGAGCGGCGACGGCCTGCACGTCGGCCATCCCGAGGGCTACACGGCAACCGATATCATAGCCCGTTATAAGCGAATGCGCGGGTTCAACGTGCTCCATCCCATGGGCTGGGACGCCTTCGGCCTGCCCGCCGAGCGCCATGCCGTCCGCACCGGCGAACATCCCGCCGTGGTCACAAATAAGAACTGTGACAATTTCAAACGGCAAATCCAGTCCCTGGGCCTTTCCTACGACTGGGACCGCGAAATCAACACAACCGACCCCAAATACTACAAATGGACACAGTGGATCTTCCAAGTCCTTTTCGAAAGAGGACTTGCATATCAAGCCGAGGCCCCGGTCAATTGGTGTCCGGCCTTGGGTACCGTCCTGGCCAACGAAGAGGTTAAGGATGGCAGGTACGTCGAAACCGGCGACCCAGTAGAGCGCCGTATGATGAAACAGTGGATGCTCAGGATTACCGCATACGCGGAACGCTTGCTCAATGACCTCGATGAGCTTGATTGGCCCGAAGGCATCAAGATCATGCAGCGCGAATGGATCGGGCGCAGCGAAGGCGCGGACGTCGTTTTCAAAGTGGATGGTTCCGGAGAGCAGTTTACCGTATTCACCACACGGCCGGACACGCTTTTCGGCGCGACCTATTGCGTGCTGGCCCCTGAACACCCCTTGACCCGCCGTATCGCGACCGCCGGACAGCGCGCAGCCGTCGACGCCTATATCGAGGCGGCCGCCAAGCGAAGCGCTCAGGACCGGATGAAAGAAGACCGCGAAAAAACCGGCGTCTTCACGGGCGCGTACGCCGTCAACCCGGTCAACGGGGCATTAGCGCCGATCTGGACCGCCGACTACGTCCTTGCCGAATACGGATATGGCGCGATCATGGCGGTTCCCGCCCACGATACCCGCGACCACGAATTCGCACGCACCTTCGGGCTGCCCATCATCGAGGTCATTCACTGCGACGGCGTGGACGTCCAGGAAGAAGCCTGGGTGGGTGATGGCACGCTGGTGAACTCCGGGTTCGCCTCGGCGGCCGAGATTCCGGATGTGCAGCGCGCCCGACTGACGGGTTTCTGGAAAGAGCCCGCCACAGCACCCAGCATCAATGGATTGGGAGTCCCCGAGGCCAAGCGAACCATCTCGGCATGGCTCGAAGTGCAGGGTCTCGGCAAGAAAACCGTCAACTACCGCCTCCGCGATTGGCTCTTCTCGCGCCAGCGGTACTGGGGCGAACCGTTCCCCCTAATCACGCTGGAAGACGGCACCGTCAAGGCGGTCCCCGTGAAGGACCTGCCGGTGGTGCTTCCTGACCTGGATGAGTACAAGCCGACGGCTGACGGCCAACCACCCCTGGCGCGGGCTGTCAATTGGGTCGAGACGACCGACCCTGAAACCGGCAAAGCGGCAAAACGCGAAACCAACACCATGCCCCAATGGGCAGGGTCGTGTTGGTATTACCTGCGGTTCTGCGATGCTCGAAACGACTGCCAGGCGTGGTCTGAAGCCGCCGAGTCGTATTGGATGCCCGTCGACCTGTACGTCGGCGGGGCCGAGCACGCGGTGCTCCATCTGCTGTACGCGAGGTTCTGGCACAAGGTGCTCTATGACGCGGGGTACGTCTCCACCAAAGAGCCGTTTACGAAGCTGTTCAATCAGGGAATGATCCTTGCCTACTCATATCAGGATGCCGCGGGAAAGTATTACTACCCGAATCAGGTGGAACAGCGGGGAAACGAATGGGTCGTCAAGAAAACGGGTGCGCCCGTTTTCACCCAGATCGAGAAAATGAGCAAGTCGCGCTACAACGTGGTTAACCCCGACGACGTGGTGCGCGAGCTAGGCGCCGATTCCATGCGGCTCTACGAGATGTTCATGGGACCCCTGGACCGCGACAAACCGTGGACGGATGAGGGAGTCCAGGGAGTTCACCGGTTTCTCCGCCGCGCATGGTCCGTTTTCGTGGCCGAAAACGGGTCGCTGAACCCGAAAATCGTTGAGACCGGCGGCGAAGTCTCGGCGAAAAAGGTCCTCCATAATGCGATCAAGGCTGTGACGGCCGACATCGAGGAGATGTCCTTCAATACGGCCATCTCTCGCATGATGGAATTCGTCAACGAGGCGACCAAGGCGGCGAGAATAGACCGCGAGGACGCCGAAACGTTCGTCTTGGTCCTGGCGCCATTCGCGCCGCACATGGCCGAGGAACTCTGGGAACGCCTGGGTCACACGACTACCCTGGCCTATGAACCCTGGCCCAAGTATGACGAAAGCCTCCTGACCGAAGACACTGTCGATATCGCGGTGCAGGTGCTAGGCAAATTGCGGGGCATAGTGAAGGTCCCCGTGGATGCGTCCAAGGATCAGATTCTGGCGGCTGCTAAGTCCGAACCGAACGTCCAGCGCCATCTCGAAGGCAAAAACATCGTCAAGGAAATCTACGTGCCGGGGAAACTGGTGAATCTGGTCGTGAAATAGCCCGCTGAGAACAAAAACAATCACTGAGATTTCAAGGAGTCTGCTGTGCAATACCGTCCGTTTGGCAAGACAGGGTTTGAGGTTTCGGCGCTCGGGTTCGGCACGATGCGTTTGCCGGTAACAGGAGGCGATCCCGCGAATATTGACCGGCGCGAAACCATCCGCATGATCCGCCACGCCATTGACAACGGCGTCAACTATGTCGATAGCGCTTACGCGTACCACAACGGGCAAAGCGAGGTCGTGTTGGGCGAGGCCCTCCGTGACGGATACCGCGGCCGCGTCAAGATCGCCACCAAGCTGCCTACATGGCTTGTCCAGGAAGAAGAAGACGTCGAAAAGCTGCTCGACACGCAACTCGAACGCCTTCAGCAGGACCGCATCGATTTCTATCTCGTTCATAACCTCAACAACGCGTTATGGCCCATCGCCCGCGACCGCGGCGTGCTCCCCGCCCTCGAGCGAGCACGCGACAAAGGCAAGATCGGACACATCGGATTCTCTTTTCACGATTCGTTCGAGCTGTTCAAAGAGATTATCGATGCCTACGACGGATGGGAGTTTGTCCAGATCCAGTACAACTACGTCAACGAGACGGTACAGGCGGGCACCAAGGGCCTCGAGTACGCCGCATCCCAAGGTTTGCCAGTCGTGGTAATGGAACCGCTTCTTGGAGGATGCCTCGTCAACCCGCCGGAACCTATTCGCGAGATCTTCCAGAACTCGCCGTATCCCGAACGCTCTCCTGTTGACTGGGCCCTTCAATGGCTGTGGAACCACCCGGAAATCGCCACGGTTCTCAGCGGCATGGGCGCCATGAGCCAGGTCGAAGAAAACCTGGCATGCGCCGGGCGTTCCGGCATCGGCGCCCTCTCGGACGAGGAGATGGAGACCATCTCCGACGCCGCCTATGCTTTCCGGCAGTTAACCCCCGTCCCTTGCACCAAATGCGGGTATTGCATGCCCTGTCCCAACGGCGTGGATATCCCCCGGAACCTCGACATGTATAACAACGTCCATATCTTCAAAGGCAACCAGGATTCCCTGAACCGCATCATTTACATCAATTTCATGGCAAAAGAAGCTCGTGCCGACAAATGCACTGTCTGCAACGAATGCCTCCCCAAATGCCCACAACACATCAAGATTCCCGAGCTGCTGCCCAAAGTCCACGAAACGCTTTCCCGGCCGCTGTCCTAATTTTGGGGACACAATACTGAATTCGGATTTGGCCCAGGTTACCTGCGATGAGTGTCTTGCGCATCCATGGTCATAAGTGAGTATTGTGCCGCCAAAACCATCTTGCTAAGCTTACGGCAGTCGATCTTCGGGGGATGGGGCTGTCTGTGGGCCTCATGATGCTCACGAAAGGCGATACATCATGACAACGAAAATCAACCGGAGGCGATTCCTTGGCACGGCCGCCGCGATCATCGGGGGACCAGCCATCGTTACGGGATGCGTCACAAAGAGCGCAGGACGCCCCGCGCCCAGCGAGCGGGTGGTCATGGGGGCGATTGGCCTCGGCTGGCAAGGACCCGGCAACCTGAAGAACTTCCTGTCCAACAAAGACGTCCAGGTCGTGGCCCTGTGCGATGTTGACCAGAACCATCTCATGCAGACAAAGAAAATGGTCGACGATGCGTACGGCAACAAAGACTGCGCGACGTACACGCGGTTTGAGGACCTCTATGCTCGCGGCGACCTTGATGCGGTCAGCATCGCCCTCCCTGACCACTGGCATGCGATACCTGCCATTGCCGCGGCCGAGGCCGGACTCGATATTTATGGCGAGAAGCCGCTCGCCCATACCTTTGGTGAAGGCCGGGCCATTTGCGATGCGGTCAGACACAACAAACGCATCTGGCAAACCGGAAGCTGGCAGCGCAGCGTCGAGAATTTCCACCGCGCCGCCGAATTGGTCCGCAACGGCCGCATCGGCAAGGTGAAATACATCGAAGTGGGTCTTGGCCAGGGCCACACCGACTATGCGGAGACCGCCGGCCAGACCGCGTTCGCCCCGCCGCCTCCCGAACTGGACTACGACCGCTGGCTGGGACCCGCGCCCGATGCGCCATACTGCCCCGCCCGGGTGCACAAAAATTGGCGCTGGATCATGGCGTACGGCGGCGGCACCGTTATGGACTGGGTGGGCCACCACCTCGACATCGCCCACTGGGCCATGGGGCTGGACAATTCCGGTCCCGAAACCGTCGAAGGAACCGGGGTCATCCCGGGTCAAGGCCTCTGGGATTCCCCCACGGATTACGATTGCACCTGCACCTATGCAGACGGGTTAGTCATCAAGATCAACAGCGCCTATCCCATGGGCACCAAATGGGTCGGCGAACACGGCTGGCTCTTCGTAACGCGCGGCAGGACCGAGGCAGAACCGCAAAACGTGCTCAACGAAGTCATCGGCGAGAACGAAATCCGCCTCTATCACAGCCGCGACCACTGCGGCAACTTCATCGAATGCGTCAGGAGCCGGAAAGAGACCATCACGCCCTGCGAAGTGGCGCACCGTTCCGCGACCGTCGGCCATCTCTGCGACATCGCGATCTATACCGGACGCAAGATCCGGTGGAATCCCAAAACAGAAGAGATCATTCACGACCCCGGCGCATCCGAGATGCTCTCGCCGCAGTACCGCGCACCCTGGAAACTGAAAGCCTGAAGTTGACTTCGATCTTTTTTGCGTGCTATAGTTTGCGCGCTCTTGAGCGGGGTTCCCCGAACAAAAGCGGGGGCGTAGTTCAGCTGGTTAGAACGTCGGCCTGTCACGCCGAAGGTCGCGAGTTCGAGTCTCGTCGCTCCCGCCAGCTAAGCCAAGCAGGCTCAGGGATTTACAAAGTAAAGGCCCTGAGCCTCTTTTATTGCCTATTGATGCTTATATGCTTTATATGCGTCACTTGACCCGCATTCTTTCCGGCGACTTCCTTGAAGGTGATTGGCGAGAGAACTCGTTCCATAAAGAAGGCTTGGTTACAGAACACGGCCGGTCCCATAAGAAGCCCGGTCATTCTGGAGCATGAGTTTGCGGACAAGGGGAGTCAGGGCGGCGGGGTGAGCTTCGCGGGGACGCGCTTCAGAAAAAGGCGAGTTTCTCGGTACGCCCGTGCACGCGGCGGTAATCGGATTGTACGGCGAGGGAGGCGGTTTCAGGGGAGACGCCGCACGTGCCAATGAGGTGCCGGTAGATAGCCTCGCAGAGGCGTGCAAGGTTGATGCCGTGGGTTCGCCCCAGGCTGGCCCAGAGGCGGTCCGAAAACGCCATGAACGCGTCGAAAGGCGATGGCGGGGTCTTCAGGAGCGCATCGAGAGAGGCTGGAAAGTTGCCCGAATTGTAGTAGAGTTCGAAGTACCGCGCGAAGCGTTTCAGGCGCTGCATGTGCTCAAAATCAAGGGTTGCGGTCTGGATGACCTCGTAGGGCGCGAGGGATGAAAACACCATCTTGTGCGGCTCGGCATGCCGGGCAATCGGGGCGCCTTTGAGCCGTTTGAGAATCCCCACCTGAATCTCCTGCGGGCGCACGGCAAGCAGGCGGTCGAACCCGTCCCGGATGCTGTCCCAGGTCTCGCAGGGCATTCCGAGGACCAGGTCGGCATGCAGACGCGCCCCCGTCTGCTCACGCAGGAAACGCAGCGTGGCAATGGTCTCGTCCATGTCCTGGACCCGCGATATGGCCTCCTGGGTTTGGGGATTGAAGGTCTGGACGCCCACCTCGAGGCGCAACACCCCGGCCGGAAAGTCCGCCATGCGCGTGAGGGTGCGTGGGGACAGGCGGTCGGGCACGAGCTCAAAGTGAATCCGCATGCCCTCCCGAAGCCGCGCATGAAAGAAGTCCAGAATGGCGAGAACACGCTCTTCGCGCAGATTGAAGGTTCGGTCGACGAACTTGAACTGCCGGGCGCCGCGCGCCATCAGCGCTTCTACCGCGCCGAAGAACGGCGCTAGGGGGAACTCGCGCACGCATGGCTCAAGGGACGACAGGCAGAACTCGCATTTGAACGGGCACCCCCGCGAGGTCTCGACGTAGAGTGTCCGGTGGGCAATGTCGGCATCGGTATACGCGGAATAGGGGAGGGCCAGTTCGGACAGTTCCGGCGGGTTCCCCTCGATGACCTTTTCGCCGGGGACGCGTCCTGCCAGAAGGGCGGACGCAAGTTCGCGGAACGCCACCTCGCCTTCGCCGCGAACGAGGTAGTCGGCGCGCTGGAACAGCTCGCTCTCCTCATATTCGTGGCTGATTTCGGGTCCTCCAAGCACAACTATGGATTCAGGTGCGACGCTCTTGAGGACCTCGACCACACGCGTGACGGCGTCGACGTTCCAGATATAGACGCCAATACCGATGATGCGCGGCCGTTCGAGCAAGAGGGCTTCCACAATCTCGAGGGGCTCTTGACCGATGATGAATTCCCGCATGACCGCCCGTTGCTGCAAAGGGCCAAGATTTGCCCACAGGTACCGGAGACCAAACGCGGTATGGCTGTAACGGGCATTCAACGTGGTGAGAATGATGTCTATCATGTGACTTTCGTGCGATGCGTGGTTCCCGCGCGTCCGCGTGCGTCATTGCCCAATATACCAATTGGAGTTTTGAGGGCACAACACTCACTTGTGACATACCCATGCGACAAAGCATGCGATTGGCCTATTTGTATGTTATGCTCGTGTCGCTCGAATGAGTAAGGCGGAATCGGCGGCGAAGGAACTGCCAGGTTAATCATGAAAACAACCAGCATGGGGCGAATAGGGTGCGTGCTGCAGGTGTTGCGCCCCCACCAGTGGACAAAGAATGCCTTGGTCTTCCTGCCCGTTGTGCTTGCCCAGCGCTTGAACGAATGGAACGTGTGGGTATTGGGAATCCTGGCGTTCGCCGTCTTTTGTCTGGCTGCTTCGGGCGTCTATGTCGTTAATGACATACTCGATATCGAGGCCGACCGCCAGCATCCCTCGAAGAAGAATCGCCCATTTGCTGCCGGGGCGCTGTCCCCGCGGTCCGGTATTATTCTCGCCGTTTCTCTTCTGCTTGCCGCGCTCGCCTTAGCCGCGGCTGCGCTTCCTTCGGGAGCGGTGCTTCTTGTGGCCTTCTATGCGCTGTTGTCGAGCTCTTACTCGCTTTGGCTGAAGCGTTTTGTCATGGTTGACGTGCTGGTGCTTTCCGGTCTGTATTCGCTGCGGATCCTCGGGGGCGGCTTGGCGACGGATACCGCTGTTTCCCGATGGCTCCTTGCTTTCTCGGGTTTTTTCTTTCTGTCGCTTGCTTTCGCGAAACGCTATACGGAATTGCACCTGCTTTCCTTTACGAATGGCCCTGGTCAGCAAGCAGCAGGACGCGGTTACCGGGTGCAGGATTTGAGCCTTCTGGAAACGCTCGGGCCCACCTCCGGCTACATGGCCGTGCTTGTGTTCGCGCTCTATATCAACAGCGAGCAAATGGCCCGGTACTACGCCAACCCCTGGGCCTTGTGGCTGATCTGCCCCGTGCTTGTATACTGGATTTCACGCGTATGGTTCGTTGCGAAACGGGGAGAACTTCATGATGACCCCGTCGTCTTTGCCTTGAGCGACGCGTCGAGCTGGTTGGCGGGGCTGCTGGTGCTAGTCCTGGCACTGCTGGCTGTTTTCTTCCCGCGAGTTCCCTTTGCGGGGACGAACTGACGCGTCATTGCGGCACACGTTGCGCGGCTTGCCTTCTCAGCACGCGTGGAAAGCCGGGCATGCCTTATGTTGCATTTGGCGCTTCCGCGGCCTGGATACTCCTGACGATGCTCCGAAGCACCAATACAAACGCCGCCAGCACGAACAAGACGCAGAAGCTGAACACGAATGCAACAGCCGCGTAGAGGAGAAACTGCGCGCCGGGAGGCTCTTCAGGATACGTCGGCGGCGAGACAATCTGGAACTCGTCGATTGTATTGGCCAAGGCCAATTCCGCCTGCAGGTGGCTTTCGGCCAGGCTCTTGAAGATGTCCTCGGCGGTCTTGAAATCACGCCCCAATGCCTCTTCCATCGTCTTGCGTTCGCGCGAAAGCTGATCCACCTTCATTTCAGTGACACGCTGCTCCCGCATTAAGCCATACATCCGCTCCCTGTTTACCTTGTTCAGGTCGGCTTCTTTGGCGCGATCCAGCATGAGCAACGCTTTGCGCCTGGCGAGATAGTCCGCTTGAAGGGATTCAAGGTCCTTCTGCAAGGTTGCGATATCTTGCTCGACTCTGGTCAACTCCAACGGGGCGGAGGCCAGAACAATGCGGGCTTCCGAAAGCTCCTTCTGAAGCAGAACCGCTACGGGATTACCTCCGGAAGACTCTACACGAAAAGCCTCTATACGCCTGCGCACTTCAGGGGATAACGTAGGGGGAGTCCTGAGTTGTGTCTCCTCGGGACTTCCCCCCGGCGTCAGGCTGGGGCTTTGGGGGGTCTCAAGTGCGTCTTGGAGCTTCTCTTCTTGTTTCTCCTGCACGGCGCGGTGAGGCAGCTTTGTATAGGATTGAACTACATCCTCGATTTTCCGCTCTTCTTTCTCCCGCAAAGTGCGATGGGAGAATTCAGTATAAGATTTCACAAGTTCCGTGAGCTTTTCGCGGCGCTCTTTTTCAGCCGCCAGGGTTTGTGAAGCGCGTTCTTTCATCTCTTGTTCACGCAAGGCATCGGTTTCGCTGGGTGCAACACGGACAGGCTCGATTTCTTCTTTCCCCTCCGATACTCCGATCTCCCACGAGATCCGGTCAACGCCTTCAATCCCTGTGAGAGCTTCCGGCGCTTCGAGTTGCGCGGCCAGTTCGGCCAACGTTGCCCTGGCCTGCTCCAGCTCGCGCGATTTCCGCGCTTTGGCCAGTTCCAGTCCTCCCAGAATGCTCTTCTTGGCGTCAATGTTCGCCTCGGCCAACGGGAGAGCGAATTCGGCTTCAGCAGCAGCTATACGAGTGTCCCACGCATCCGCCGTATCCTGCAGAATCTTGATTGTCTCCGTCTCGTACCCCTGTTCGACCGCCAAGCGCTCGGCCTTCAAAGATTCCAGAAGCTGATTGCCTTCATCCGTGGTGCTATTGAGTTTGCCAGCCAATTGTTCCAGAGACGCACGCTGCTCCCCGGTCTCATTCTTAAGATACCGGGCGGTTTCCTCTTTGGCGGAAAAGGTGACGGTTTTTGCCCAGTCGCGCGCGGCTTCGACCCAGAGAGTGGCCAAATTGTATGCCTTGTCGGCATCCTGTGCCGAGACCCGCATCTCGATTGTGGGATAGTATTCGACGGTGTACGGCGTCTTGATCTCCAAGCGCGACATAGGACTCAGCATTCGCCGCAACTGGGCCACGGTAAGAAGATTCTCCGAACCTTGAACATGGTACGTGTTATAGGCTTGAGCAACCAGCGACAGCATTCCCTCAGATTGAAGAAAGAGCACATAGTCTGTTACATCGAGCGGTTGAGGCAGAAGATTTTTATTGGGTTCTACCCGCTGTTCAGCGCCTTCCTTTGCCGTTCCCACCAGTATCTGCTGCGGCCGCACGATGGCGATGGTCTCACTTACAAAGGAAGGTTCGTATGTGAGCGCAACGTATGCCCCCACAATGAGCGCGAGGACTGTCGAGACGAGGGCGATCCACCTCAGATTCGGGCGCAACCGAACGAACAGACGCGCAAAATCCGCCAATTGACCCCACTCGTTGTTCACGTTCACCTCCATCGGCCTTCCCGCCCCCCCAGGCGTGCCGCGTCATGAGGCAGGTTCTCCGGCCATTGACGCACTCTCTTCAACTCTTCATCCGCAACGAGGAACACCCTGCAATCGGAACAAAGGCCCGCGCCCCCGGCGCCAGACCATTCCGTTCGTAGTACTCGCGATTCAATCGTTCCACCACAAGCTCGCGGGCGTTCGACTCAGCCAGCACCATCATGCAACCGCCCAAACCGGCCCCCGAGAGCTGGGCGCCAAGCACTCCGGGCGTAGCCGAAGCGATGTCCGCCATCTGATCGATCTGAGGAATGCTGCAGGCGTACGAACCGGGCTGTGCATACAGCTGTGCCGCAAACACGCGCTGCGGATCTTCACTCTGCAGGTCGCTGATGCGGCCGGTCAAGTAGCTGTCATCCAGGGGAGCGACAAATGGCGCGCCGTCTTTGCCGCTGACGCGGTCCCCGTCATGTGAGACGTTCATGAGCCATCCGACCCGTTCCATATCCTTCTCCAGAAGAAGACGGTGCAACAAGTTACTTCGCTCGCATTCTGAAATCCCGAACAGCAGACGTGCACGCAGAGGATAGTGCTCCCGGGCGCTATGCATCGCCGTAATTCGGTCGAACACGTCCTTCCCGATGGTTTGTTTCAAGGCATCGGCATTTACGACCTCGGGGACATCCAGCAGTATCCGGTAGATGTCCGCTAACCGCACCCCAAGCCCGTGCGGGGAGATGTCGCGCAGATGATTCATAAGAGGAGCATAGTTCGGGAACAGCTTTCGTACCCAGTGAACAGCGAGCTCGTACGAGGCTACGCGTTCGTTGAAGGCATCGCGTGCGCCTGCCGCCTTCCGCGCCTGAACCCGGGAATCCGCGATAATGAGCGAGTACCCATCCGGAAACGGGACATATCCCCGGATGGCAAACGGGAAAAAGCCCACCGTCACAACCTGTCCGAATTGACTGAGTTTCACCGCGGCATGATCCGCGCTGCCGCCGCGCGTCCCCACAAACCATTCGCCTTCCCCGCACAAATACACGAGATCGTTCGGGGTGACGTCCAATCCGTTTGTAAGTACCAGCGCTTCCCCCATCGCGACAACGAGTGCCGACGACGAACTCAAACCCGCCGCCATGGGAATGTCGCCGCTGACGACGCAGTCCACGCCATGGATGCGCCGGTCCCTGAATTTCTCCTGCAACCGGAGCATGGGGGCCTTGAGGTAGTTGCCCCAGTTCCCCTGCAGGTCGCTGACCATCTTGAGCACCTCTTCACTGTTGACGAAGTCACGCCACTGGTCCAAACGAACCTGCCGAAGAAGGTCGTCCGCCGAGAATTCGAGGTCTTCGAAAGTGTCCGCGTCAAAATTGTGAGCCCGCACCAACGCGTCCTTTCGAGGGCGGGCCACCAGGATGTGTTCGCGGTCGATTGCCGTCAGGTTGACGCACCCGCCACGATGGTCAACATGCCGCCCCATCAGATTGATGCGCCCGGGAGCGCGAATTACCGCGACATCCCCGTCCGTGCCATACCGCTGGATAAAAAGCTCCACCGTCCGTAGAAGTTGGGAGCGTTTCTCCTCACACAGGCTCTGATTACCGCCGTATATGGCCTTCAACATGCCTGTCAAGGCGCCATCGGGAGTCGAAAGGATCCGTGCCCAGGTTTCGGGCGGCTTAAACAGCTCCGGGTCGAGAACAACGCGCTCCGCGGTATCAAGTCCCAGTTTGGCCCGGAAATGCTCCTCGATTTCGAGCAATTCGGGCGGACTGTTGAATCCTAAAACGTCTTCGGGCTTGTCGACCGGAACCGGGATGACCTGCTTTCCCTTGGAAACGAGATAGTCGATCGTGTCCGTCAGATACTCCTCTTTCTGGACGTTGTCACGCCGCAGATGGGCAAGCGCCTCGTACAGGGCCGGTCCGCGAAAGAGATACACTGCCTGGTTTACCCACTTGACGGAATCCTCGACTTCTTTGGCGGTTCGGTCTTCGCCTCCGATGGGGAACGTCCAACCCTCCTGTTCCGCCTTCTTCAGGTCGGCCTTCTCGATGATCTTCAGAAGATGGCCTTTCTCGTCCGTAACGATTCTGCCCGCGTTGGGCCAGCGGTGCTTCGGGGCCACGACCAGGGCCATGTCGGGTTTGTCCCGTTCAAAAGTGGCAAGGACTTTTTCCAGCGTTCGGGGTTCGATGAGTTTGTCGCCGGCCACCACCAGTACGGGGCCCTCATACCCCAGACGTGACAAGACATTGGCCCCTTGCCGCGCGGCGTGCCCCGTACCCAGGAGTTCCGCTTGAAATGCGAAAAGCGCATTGGGAAACCTGGGCCCCACTTCCTCGACAACGGTTCCCGCCAAATGGCCGACCACCAAAACATTTGGGGCGCTGCCCAGCGACTCGAGCGATTCCATAAGGTGGCAAACGGCGGGCTTCCCAGCAACCGGGAAACACACTTTCGGCGTCTTGGGAGACTGCATTCGCCGTCCCTTGCCCGCACATAAGATGATGGAAGCTAACCTTCCTGGTTTACCGCGTTGTGGCACAAGAACCCTCCCCTTGCCGCACCATCAGCGTTTCAGTAGTACGCGATGTCTTTTCCGCTCATGTCAGAGAGTATACGAAATCTGAAGCAGCATATACTAACCTCTACCCTCGTACATTATGCCAGGAACTCTGTAAGTTCAGGCACATAAGTTTAGGCGCCGCCTTGATTTGTCGCGTTTTCACGGATACTATTAGGCCTGATGTCTCAAGAAGACCACACAATAGGCAGGAAGGGGGATGCTGTTGCGGGGGCGGCTGCGGGACCCAGCCAACGCCCCTTGGTAGCTGTCCTTATCCTCAACTGGGAAATCTGGCGCAATACCCTCGAATGCCTCCGTTCCCTGGAGGGCATTACCTACCCTAAACAAAACGTGGGCATTTTCGTAATAGACAACGGTTCACAAAATGATTCGGTGTCCGTGCTGCGCAACCAACTCAACGCCATGCGAACTCAAGGATGGCGCGACCTGGCCTTGGTGGAAAACTCCGAAAACATCGGATTCGCCCGCGGGAACAATGCCGGGTACACACGGATCCCGCCTGAGTATGAGCTTGTCTATCTCTCGAATGATGACATCGTATTCTATGAAGATTGCCTGGAGCACGTGGCGGAAGCATTCGCTCGATACGAGAGCGCCGGAGTCGTCGGGGCGAAGGTACTGACGTACGATGCGCCTCATGTGCTTTCGCACGGAGCCGGATACGTGCGCCCTCTATTGTTAGGGACTCGCTCCGAGAATACCGAGACCCCCACCTATTGCCACTTCGTAACGGGGTGCGCTCTCTGTATCCGGCGGTCTGTAGTGGAACAACTCGGAACGTTCTTCGACCCGGCTTTCATCGCGTATTGGGAAGACACCGACCTTTGCGCGCGTGTGCGCGCGGCAGGCTATGGCATTCTATACTGTCCTGAAGCGCGCGTTTTACACAAGGTTTCGACGTCGACAGGCGGGATCGAGGGTCTCATCTCGCCAGTCCGCGCATACCGCATCATGCACGGCAAGACACTATACGCCAGAAAGCATCTGTCTTTGCTGTCACGGGGGCTCTTCTATGCCCTGTTTGCCGTGCGCTTTCCCTGGTTCGTCCTGCGCACCACGGTCTTGGGAGGCCGCGGTGCCCCGGTTCTGTGGGGCGCATATCTCAGGGGGGTCCGGGACGGGGTGTCGACCCGGCTTGATGAGTGAACTGTGCCGGTTTCGGGAGGGAGGAGGCATACGATTCTAAGCTGGTTTGGACAGAGGACTGTCGAGGCGCTTGCCCTATTGCGTACGCGAACCGCACGGCAGGCGTTTCTCATTGCCGCCGTAAATTTCGCTTCCGCTATCTTGCGCTTCGTTGTTACGATTCTTATGGCAAAGATCCTGTCGCCGGAAGGGTGGGGGAACGTTGCCGTATTCATTGCCCTGATGGACGTGATATCGATCCTGTGCGACAGCGGCGTCAATGCCACGCTGGTGCGCTTTGTCGCCGCCGAAGCCGATTCGCGCGCAACGACAATCTTCGGCCGCTGCTTCTCGATCAAGAGCGCGAATGCAGCGACGCTTGTTCTTGTCCTTTGGGTGCTGAGACGGCCGATTCTTGAGAACCAGCAGTTTCCACAAGAGCTTCACTGGCTCTACCCCGTCGCCATCGCAGCAGGGGTGCTTCTTTCATTTCACAGTCTCGCGTTGTCAATGTTCCAGGCCAAACAGGAATTCGGCCGCTACAGCTTCACTTATTTGTCTGTTAATACGGTTCGGATGCTTGGTCTGGGGACGTTGCTCATGCTCGGGACTCTGACCCTGCCGGCGGTAACGGCGTCGTTCTTTTCCGCGCCGGCTGCGGCCTTTGCCTTGGCCCTGCCGCTGTTGTTCCTGACCCTGCGGCGCAGCGCCGCGCTTCCTCGCCCCGCCGTGAGTCTTAGCGCGATGCTCCTCTTCATGGCGCCGCTCGCCCTCATGAACGCAATCACGATCGGTAACATGCGCGTCAGCAATTTCATGCTTAAAACGTTGGCTTCTCCGGAAGCCGTCGCCAATTATGAATTGGCTTACCAGATTGGGTTTGTTTTCCCCTTGCTGACAAGCGCGCTGTTCACGGTCCTGTTGCCCAGGGTGTCGGCAATGCAATCGCGCGATGAACTGCGGAGCTACCGCGCACGCCTTCTACGGATGTATCCCATCGTTCTCGGTATGACTCTTGCCGGGGTCCTGATAGGGCCGTGGTTCATTGCCGTAGTGTTTGGCGCGAAATACGCCGCCTCGCTGGCCATTGTTCGACTGCTCATCATAGGTTTCGGCATCCACATCATAACGCAGCCCATGAGCCTGGTTTTTTATGCCGCATCGCGTCCCGCCTATCTGACTGCGATCTATTCAGCGCAGTTTGCGGTAATCATCGTCCTCAATTATTTCTTCATACCCAGATGGGGAGGAATGGGCGCCGCGCTGACCGTCCTTATCGCGACTTTGCTCGCGGTATTTGCTATTATCACGCTTTCGGGATGGGTGATTCGGAACCTGCCGCGAGACCACAGGGCGGCTGATTGATGAAAACCGTGCACCCCTCAATGACAAATACAAACGACAAGCCGGCTTCCCCGCAAACCAGTTACTTCGCCAATACGAGGACGGAAATGGCGGAGTTCGTGCCGGAGTGGTCCAAGACCATATTGGAGTGCGGATGTGGGGAAGGTGTTTTTGGCGCCTTGATCAAAGGCAAGCACGACGCCGAAGTCTGGGGCATTGAGATCAATCCCGCGGCTGCGGAACGCGCGCGTAAGGCACTCGATAAGGTCATCGAGGGAGATATCGGCCTGCAAATCGAAAACGTGCCCGACGGGTACTTCGACTGCATCGTATTCAATGATGTCCTCGAACATCTTTTGGACCCGTGGGCCGTGCTTACAACGGCTAGACAAAAGCTCTCTCAAAACGGAGTCCTGGTCTGTTCTATTCCCAACATCCGTTTCTTTAGACTATTCCGCGACTATGTTCTTCGGGGAGAGTGGCATTATGAGGACGTCGGGGTCTGCGACCGAACCCACCTCCACTGCTTCACCGCAAAGAGCATCCGTGCGATGTTTGGCGGCGTGGGATACGATATCGTATCACTTGCCGGGATCAACGGTATCACGACTTGGAAATTCGGGCTTCTGAACGCCCTGACATTTGGGTGGCTCGCGGATACGCGGTATCCGCAATTTGCATGCGTGGCGAAACCAAAATGAGCGGCGCGAGCACCCTCCAAGAAGCAGGCGCGGCGATCATGGGAGGGGAGGAATCCGCCCGCAAAACCGGCACGTCGCGGTTGTTTCCGCCAGTTCTACTGGGAACGCTGGTGGCGGTATATGCCCTTTACGACCATATCTCTTACTACTTCCCGCCGTCACAAGCCGCGGCTTTTGCATATTCGCTGTGCGCCCTCATTGTCTTCCTGGCAATTCTCAATGTGCGCTGGGGTCTTTACGCCTTCCTGGTATGCCTGGTATTCGCCGACGAGATTTCGCGAAATCTGTGGGAATACACCGGAGATTCGGGCGTGACCAGCATCCTCACGGTCTCGCTGGGCGGGGTGGCAGTAGCAAACCTGGCTGCCCTTGCCATTATTGCGGTCGCGCTCGTTGCTGCGGCCCTGCGTTTTGCGGAACGTCCCCATCCCCCTGCGCTCCATCTTTCTGATTGGGCCATTGTTGCCATCGCCGGGCTGTTTGCGTTTGCCACAGCCCATGGCATCAGGAACGCTCTGGCGAATCCCCGGCTTGCCGCAAACCACCTCAACCTGCCCATAATGCTCGCCGGGATGTACTTCGTAGTCCGGTTTTTTTTCAGGGAAGAAGACAACCTCTTCCAGCTCTGGCGAGTTCTGATACTAGCCACAAGCGCCAAGATTATCGGATGGACGGGTCTCGCTCTTATGGGCAAAGGCTCTATGTTTGGAACGACCCTCCGCGTCGGATTTGGAGCGGTATGGACCCTTTTTGTGTTCGTGCTTCTGATCGGAGTGGTCCTTGTTACCCATGGGCGCGGCGTCACGGCGATCACGGACCGCGTTATCGCCGCGGCACTGATTCTGATGGCAGGAGCCCTCCTTCTTATATCCGCGGGCCGTATGCTTTGGCTTCTGACAGCGTTCGGATTCCTCATGCTGGTTATTCTGGACCGTCTACGAACTAAGGTAATCGTGCTGGCCTTTAGCGCCCTCTGCGCAACTGCGATCGTCTATGTGGTAGCCCTTTGGGGCGAGTCAATGTTCGAAACCATCGGGTCAATGGCAGGCACGCTGAAGATCTGGGAGGCGCACAGCGTGACCGCGTCTCTATCGACCATGGCGCGCGTTTACGAGTTCCGAAACATCCATTCACAGCTTCTCGAGCACAACAACCTTCTCCTGGGCGATGGTCCCGGAAGCACGTTCAGCGATCAGTACCACCCATACCCGTTCGGACTGAGCGAAAACGATTACTCCGTCGCGGAACAGGAATCGCGGCAGTTTCGCAACTCCCATTCGCTGGTGACGCAACTTATCCTGCAAGTGGGATACCTGGGCCTGCTTGTGTATGTGCTCTGTTTCGCGCTCATCTATGCCGCGCTGTATGCCGCCTATCGCCATATGAGGCATCCACGTCTCAGGCTTATAGCCTTAAGCCTGCTCTGTTTTCTCCCGAGCATGGTCTACATGTCGTGGAATTCAAAATCCAATATGCTCCTCGGAATTGTCGTGGGCGGTACGGGGCTTCTCATTCAAAATGCCCACGCGAACTCTCCCAACACCGGATCAGAAGAACGGCCTCATGCTCAAACCTGACATATACACGCCACTTGTGCTGGCCCTAGCCGTCGTCGCCTCCGGATGCGGCGTTGACCAAGAGACCTTGGGCACGCCTACGCGTTACATGGATCCATCCATCCCGTGTGAGGAGCTCTCGCTGTTTCATGATGCTGACTTTGAAACAGAACGAGGGGGCACTTCAGCGCACTGGGCGCCGCGCACGGGCCACGAACAGCAGGTATCGGTTACAGCCAGCGAAGTATATTCAGGGAAGTTCGCCCTGAGTATCGCTCCCGGTCCTGAATGGTATTTTGTCAAGCAATCCGTGAGAGTGGATCCCGCGGTGGTTGCCGGAAGAGTTCTCACTGCGACAGTCATGGTTAAAGCGGAAAGCGCCCCCAACGTCACGGTGAATCTGGCGTTGGGAGACGTGTATCAATACATTTCTCCCCGTCATCCCAGCGATGGCAATTGGCACAAAATGAAGGTTTCGTGTCTCGTCCCCGAGTGGTGGACCAATTCGGAAATCACTTTGACACTGACCACCGGCGGAGCGCCGCTCAAGCCGGTTTATTTTGATGACGTGCGCTTGTACGTCAAGTGATGGGGCTGTGTAACCTGCTTATGTCGGCTGTTTTATTGGAGATATTCCAACACCCAGAAATGAAAAGGAATTTCGTGCACACGCGCGGCGAGCTTTAGAGCTGCCTCAGGGACCTTGTAGTCATACTCGACGATTATGAAGCGAATGTGGTGCCTCTCGATCTGTTCCGTCAATGCTGCCTCGTCGCTGAGCACTTCGTGTCCAATAAAATAGATAGGGCGCGCACCGATGGGACTTGATAGTTGCCCTATCAGGAGGCGGCTCAATGGGGGATTGTGCATGCGATGCAGCGCAACGGCATCATTCCCGCGCAAGATCTCGTCGAATACGGTGCACGACAGTGGTGGCATAATGTAGCCGACCGGATCGTGCCACCAGAGAGTTCGGAGCGATCGTATGGGGGCATCTGGAAATGCCGGCCAGTTGTGGCCCGTCGCCCATGCATAGGATTTGGTACCCCACCACGCCGCGCAATAGAACCCTTCAAACAGAGCAATGCCAAGGCATAGCACCACCCAGACCCGCGGGAGATACGTCCACGGTCGAACAATCCGCGGCCGCATTCGGACAATCCACGCGGTCAGCCAAAAAAAGCAGGGCAATCCCAGTCCGTAGACCCAATAACTATACCGTGCCCGGCCGGCCCCCGGAAGAATAATGAACCCAGCAACGCAAATCGCCAGCAAGGGCCAAAGATGGGCTCCAAACCAGGAACGGACACCCTTGCTGCGCCAATAACGAACTAAACTCACGGCCGATGCAGCCAGCGCAATGCCAATAGCCGGAAGGCATCCGAAAAGCCATAAGTAACCAATCCCGCCGTACCAGTTGCTGTGGTCGCGGATGCTCTTCGGCCATTCCGTGATCTTCTCGCCGATTCCGCCCTGAAGCCAGAGTTTCTGAGGAGAGAACGCCCGGTCGGACTCCTCGCTATCGACAACTTTGGCGCTTGGAAAGAGTTCCTTGCCGTTGAACGTGACCTTGAGTGGCCAGACCGGATTTCCGGTTAAGACGAAGTTTCTTGTGTGCCAGTAACCTCCTACGCAATAGGAAGTCATCAGCACGAGAGCCAGAACCCCGGCACACCTCAAGAAGAGTTTGAACGAAGGATGCTGTTCTTGATGTGTGTTGCCCTCAGCAGAAGCCCCTCCCGCTTGTAGCCGGACGAGCCGAATGACCAGAGCTATTGACAATAAGAACAAGGCGGCCCATGTCAACACGTACAGGACGATACCCGAGGGTTTTGCTCCAAGCATAAGCCCCATGGCCGCTCCCAGGGGGAATGCGTCGCTGACAGCGAGCTGGCGTGAGGCAATACGGCGAAGAAAGTGCACACATCCAGCAAATACAGCCAGGACGCAAGCAGCGAATGCGCAATCGACTTTTGTTGTTGCTGACTGTTGTATCGTCACGGGAAGCAGGACAAAGGCGGCCCCAGACATGCAGGAGAGGGCCGTGCCGCAATCCAGCGCCCGCGCCAGGTATATAAGGCTGAATACGGCCATTGGGACATAGAACAGGTTGACCGTGTTCACCATGTTCGTGTTTCTCGTGGCCTGTACGATTACAAAGCTGAATGCCTCGGTCCCCATGGGAAAAGCATTCATTATGTTCGTGATCCCATTCAGCCACATATCAATACCTTCTGTGCCCAAGGCGAGTCCCGTGGAAATGGCGTGTACCCGCCCGTCCAGGCTCCAGAAATGAATGGGAGGGATGTGGTAAGCGGGACCATCCCATGACATGTCCGGTTTCAGATAGGCCTGGATGCACAAGAAGAAGTACAGGGCTATCGAGCTTCCCAAGAAGAGCGCAGCAAGAATTCGAACGCACTGCGTCTCCGTAGTATCCCGTTGGGGCCGCACTTGGCCCGCGGCGTGCCCGATTCGAACTGCAAGGGCCCCGACAGCCGCCGCAATGATCAAGACAGCGCAAGCAAACGATTGAGTAAACGGTACATGAACTAGGCCGGTGCCGAGCGTCAGGGCTTGAACCGCACCGAAAAACACCGAGCAACCGGAGACAATAGCGAATGAATTGTCGACGAACGTTCTCAGAGTCTCCCAGACAACACCACGGAACAGGCCGGCTTTGAAACTCATGCGCATGTCTCTTAAAGGCTTCCCTCGCCGGAAAACGAATAGCGCTTTCCGACACAGCAGACCCAATCCTCTGGTTGCCCCGCAGCAAGAGTCATCGTTTCGCCCTCCATCCTATCGACGTCTACAGACGGGAATTGGAGACGTCACTATGATCCACGTTCGCCTGTCTGCCGAGGAGCGCAAACACCCCCGCGAGGAGCAGTTCCGTCACGCTCACAATCACACGAATCAAAACGGCGCCCACGACTACCGCGGGCCTGGGAAGAAACGCCGGCAGCACCAGGTACAGGACTCCTTCGGTGACCCCGATGCCTCGCGGTGCGAAAAAGGCCGCCATGCCGATAAGCCCGGCCGCGAAAAACGTACCCGTTGTCACAAAATAGTATGAGAAATCGATCGGGGCCAGTGCCCTCAAGAGCAGGAAAAAGGCTAGTCCGTGAATGAGGCATCCCAGGCACTTTGCTGCAACGAAACACATCATGATGGGAAAAGAAGGGAACTGCTCGAGGGGAGGGCGGCCCGCCTTACAAAACAGGAAGTTCACAGCCGGTTTGAGAATGGGAGGGTAGAGGGTGAGCAAAAAGAAGGGAGTCAAGGCCAGGGCAGTATACCGGACAAACGGAGGTACAAGCCCTCTTGCTCCAACGACGCCAGCCAGCACGACCAGGCAGGCGCCGGCACACGAAGATACGTAGTCAACCCCCATAGCCATGGATACTGCCCGCTTCGAGTGACTGCTGTAGGCCTTGAAACGCATCAGTACTAACGCCACCTTGCCCGGCACATAACGCCCGAGCCGCGAATAGAAATACGCGTTTCCAGACTCGAGCCACGGCATCCGAACGCCAAATGAAGCCGCGATAAACATCCAGTTCGCGAACTGCGTCAAATGTCCCAGGAGAGCGCAGATAAAGGCAAGCACGAAGTCCCTGGGCTCTAGCGTGAAGTCCTCGGCTCTGAGTCGCAGCAGGCTGCTGCCCATCGCGTACCCGACAATGACGAGCACGGCCGCCAGAACGGCCCGCCACAGCCATTTGGACTCCCACAGTCTCCGAAACACCTATTGCTCCTTCTTGAACGCCGCGGCGATCGTCTGGTAGCACCACGGACGAGGAAACGGAACCAGTCCGAATGGGGACTGGATTCCGCCTGAATAGAGCTTGATATTCACGAAACCAGCGCGTTCCATCATGCGGATCAGCCATCGTTGCGGGTACAGACAGAGATGATCCTGTGCATAGAAATGCTTGCGGGACAACGTCAGCGTCAAGAGACGCTCCCACGGGGAATTTGGATTGGGTGTGGACAGGACCAGGATTCCGCCCGGCCGCAACGTCGCGAGACAATTGCGGAGGAAGCCCATGGGATGTTCGAGGTGTTCGAGCAGCTCCCCGGCATGAATCGCATCAAA
>DAOLNV010000057.1:0-19252 GCA_035416745.1 Candidatus Hydrogenedentota bacterium
CCTGCTCCACGGCGACCTGGGCCCGTCCTTCGAGAAACCCAGCCGCACCGTGAGCGAATGGATCGCGTACCGGTTCCCGGTGTCGCTCGAACTCGGCCTGTACGGTCTCGCGGTCGCCGTCATCGTGGGGCTATGCGCCGGGGTAACCGCGTCGCTGCGTCCCAACACGCTCACGGACCACTTGCCGATGTCGTTCGCCATGGCGGGCATTTGCATCCCCAACTTCGTGCTGGGGCCGCTTCTTGTGCTTGTGCTGTCGATCCGTCTGGGCTGGTTGCCGGTGTCCGGCTGGGAATTCCCCGAAGACAAGATCCTCCCCGCGATCACGCTCGGGGTGCCGTACGCCGCATACATCGCGCGGTTGAGCCGCGGGGGGATGCTCGAAGTGCTCTCGCAGGATTTCATTCGCACGGCTCGGGCGAAGGGCTTGTCGGAAGCGCGGGTGGTGTTGCGCCACGCGTTGCGCGGGGGCATTCAGCCCGTGGTGGCGTTTCTCGGACCCGCCGCCGCAGGCCTTATCACGGGGTCGTTCGTGGTCGAGAGCATCTTTCAGGTCCCCGGGCTGGGGACCGAGTTCGTGGGCGCGGCGCTGCACCGCGATTACACCATGATCCTGGGCACGGTGCTCTTCTTTGCGCTGCTCATCTTGCTGTTCAACCTGTTTGTCGACCTTGCCCAAGCGTGGCTCGATCCGAGGGTGCGCTATGAGTGAGGCGCAGTCTCCCGGCCACACCGGTTCGCCCGCCATGGAGGAACGGGGCTCGTCGCTCTGGCGCGACGCGCTCGTCCGCCTGCGCAAGAACCGTCTCGCGGTTGGGGGACTGATCGTGCTCTCTGCGCTGCTCGTTCTGTCGTTGCTCACGCCCTGGATCGCCCCCTACGGCTACGAGGAACAGGATTTGGCCCTGGGCGCGTCGCCGCCGAGCCCCGGGCACTGGTTCGGCACCGATTTGCTCGGCCGCGACCTGTTCACGCGCATGTTGTACGGCGGGCGGATCTCGCTCATGGTCGGTTTCGCGGCAACGGCGGTATCGCTGTGCGTGGGGGTTCTCTACGGGGCGTGCGCGGGCTATGCCGGCGGCCGCACCGACGCCGCAATGATGCGTCTGGTCGATATCCTTTATTCGCTGCCGTTCGTGATCTTCGTGATCATCCTCACGGTGTTTTTTGGGCGCAACATCGTGCTGCTGTTCATGGCGATCGGGGCCGTGGAGTGGCTGACCATGGCGCGGATCGTCCGCGGCCAGGTGATTTCCTTGCGGCAGAAGGAGTTCATCGAAGCGGCCACGATCATGGGGCTGCCCCGCTACCGGGTACTGTTGTGGCACCTGATTCCCAACACGCTCGGGCCGATCATCGTCTACGCCACGCTGACGGTGCCCCGCGTGATGTTGCTCGAAGCGTTTCTCAGCTATCTGGGACTCGGCGTCCAGGCGCCGATGAGTTCGTGGGGACTTCTCATCAACGAGGGCGTGCAAACCATGGAGTACTATCCATGGATGCTCGTGTTCCCCAGCGTTGCCTTGTCCCTCACGCTATTTGCGCTGAATTTCCTCGGAGACGGACTTCGCGACGCACTCGACGTGCGCGCATCGAAGGATTGACATGCCGCTGTTGGACGTAAACGGCCTGACGACCTGTTTCCACACGCGCGAGGGTGTCGTGCGCGCGGTGGACGGCGTGTCGTTTCGCGTCGAACCTGGCGAGACCATCGGCATCGTCGGCGAATCGGGGTCCGGGAAGTCCGTGGCGAATCTGTCGTTGCTGGGTCTGATCCCGGCGCCGCCCGGGCGCATCGAGAAGGGAGCGGCTGCGTTCGATGGGGTGGACCTGCTGACCTGCGGCGCCAAGACTCTTCGAGGCATCCGCGGCCAGGCGATCTCGATGATCTTCCAGGACCCCATGACGGCGTTGAACCCCTTCATGCGCGTCGGCGACCAGATCGTCGAGCCGCTTCGAGTCCACCAGGGGGTCTCGCGGCACGACGCGCGAACGCGCGCGGCGGCCATGCTCAAGCTCGTGGGTATCCAGGACGAAGAGAGAAGCCTGAGCGCCTGGCCTCACGAGTTTTCCGGCGGCATGCGTCAGCGCGTGATGATCGCGATGGCGTTGATCACGCGGCCCAAGCTTCTCATCGCCGACGAGCCGACGACCGCGCTCGATGTCACGATTCAGGCGCAAATCCTCGAGCTGCTCGCGCGGCTCCAACAGGAGATGGGCATGGCGGTGATCCTGATCACGCACGACCTGGGCGTTGTGGCGCGGGTATGCCGGCGGATCTACGTCATGTATGCCGGGAAGATCATGGAATCGGCCGCCACCGAGGACCTGTTCGCGCGGCCGCGCCACCCCTACACCGAGGCGTTGCTCCAGTCGCTGCCGTCAACTCATATCAAGGGCGAGCCGCTTCACACCATCCCGGGTCTCCCGCCGGACCTCATGGCGCCTGTCGAGGGCTGCCCGTTCGCGGCGCGGTGCGCGAAGGCGACCGAACGCTGCAAGCAAGGCATCATTGCGCTGCAAGCGATAGGCGCAGGGCGCCATACCGCCTGTTTCCGCGTGCAGGAGGGCGAACTATGACGCAGCCCTTGCTCGAACTGCGCGGCCTCAGGGTCCATTTCCAGGTATATTCGGGCATTATCCGGCGGCGGCGTATAGGGACGGTGCGGGCAGTTGACGGCGTGAGTCTCGATATCGCCCCGGGCGAGACCGTCGGCCTCGTGGGCGAATCGGGTTGCGGCAAGTCAACGCTTGCGCGCGCCGTAGTGCGTCTCGTACCGCCGACCGAAGGCGTCGTGGCGTTCGAGGGCCGCGAGATCAGCGGTCTCTCCGAAGACGCGTTCCGTGGCATCCGGCCCCGGCTTCAGATGATCTTCCAGGACCCCTACGCGTCGCTGAATCCGCGCATGACGGTATTCGACGCGCTGGCTGAACCGTTGCGCGTGCACGGTCTCGTGAACGGGACGGGCGTGACCCGCCGCGTGTCGGAATTGATGGAGCTGGTCGGTCTCGCGCCGCGTTTCGTGCGCAAGTATCCGCATGAGTTCTCGGGCGGCCAGCGGCAGCGGATCGCCATCGCCCGCGCCTTGGCGCTCGAACCCAAGCTGGTGATCGCCGACGAACCGGTATCCGCCCTCGACGTGTCGGTGCAGGCGCAGATCCTCAATCTCATCGCCCGGCTGCGCGATCAGATGGGCCTGACCCTGCTGTTCATCGCCCACGATTTGTCGGTGGTCCATTACCTCTCGCACCGGATCGCCGTGATGTATCTCGGCCGCATCGTCGAGCTGGGGCCCGCAACCGGCGTGTTCCAGCGTTCGCGCCATCCCTACACCAAAGCGCTTATCAGCGCGATCCCCGTCCCCGATCCGGCGCGAGAAAAGGCCCGGCAGCGCGTGGCCCTGCGGGGCGAACCCGCTTCGCCGTTGAACCCGCCGCCGGGCTGCCCGTTCCATCCGCGCTGTCCCTACGCGGAACCCCGGTGCGCGGAACTGCTGCCGCCGCTCGAATCCTGCGGCGAACACCACCAGGCCGCCTGCATCCGCATCGGGGAAATCGAGCACGAGCGGCTCTGACGCGTCCGGCTGATCAGAAACGTGGGCGAGGCCGGGCCCACGGGCACCCCGTGGAGAATCTGCAGCGACGGAATGCCCAAGTGCCGGGCGTATTGCACGAGGGCGCGCATGTCCCGGCTGTGGTCCTCCGACACCACCAACAGCCGAAGGTCGCGCTGTTGCGCGGTGTTATGCAAGCTCTCGACAGCCACGAGCTCGGCCACGAGATCGCGCCGCAACGCCTCCAACAGGGTTGTTTCCAGGCTTTCAACCACGGCGCGTTCGAGAAAAGGATAGTTTGACCGCAGCGCGCCGCCCCGCATAGCCTCGGACGCTTCACCGATGCGCCGCAGAGCTTCCGCGTTCGCCCGCTGGACGAGGTCGTCGGGGTTGTACGCGTAGAGCGATTCGTTGGGGGTGCCTCGGTGGGTAAGCAGTTCCGTGGTAGGGTCGAGGGTCACCAGGTCGATGTCCGCCCGGGTAAGGAGCGCCTCGGCGACGCGTTCCGCCCCCCGGTACCCCATGAGACAGAAGAAAATGGCTGGCCGTGCGTTCCGTGGCCGGGTCATGCGCGGCCTCGCTTGTCGGCCTCGGCGAAAATGGGGACCAGGTCGCGCACCAGCACTTGTTCGAGCGGCATCCCTAGGTTGACGCCGCGGTGTGTGAGCGCCGATGCCAGCTCCGGATTCCGGTGCCACGTGCGCGCCACCAGACGCGCCCGGCGGTCTACGGCGTGCAGTCCGGGTTCGAGACCCGCATCACGGGCAAGCTGCGCCTCAAGACTGGTGATGTCTTCCATGACATTGGCCCTCTGCGTCCCTGGACTTTTTCGCGTACGGCTGCGAGAGTACCACAGCCGGCAGCAGACACCGTAGCAGGCATCGTCCCGAGCGCGTTCCGTGCCAAATCGAGTGCGCTTCGGTTGACATAGATAGCCACTCGAAGCTCCGGAGGCGCTCTTCTCCGCCCGTTTCCGTGCTCACTGCAGCGGATTTCTTCCCGCGGCGCCCCTCGCCCTAACGCGATTCGGTGAAGGTCTGAGACGCGGCGCCGGGCAGGGTGACGGCGAATGCGGCGTCTTCAAACCGCACAGTAGCCGTTCCCTCGGGCAAGGTCAGTGTCACATTGCGCGGCAGGGCCGAGTTGGCGGGGTCAATGCCGGCCTTCGTACGAAACATGGCGACCCTCCAAAAACTCACTCAAGGGCTCTGCAACACGCGGCGTGCGGCCCCACTCACCTTTACGGATAGATATACCTTCTTTCCGCGGCGTCGAATTTGATCGTAGGCACGACTTCCGGAAAGTAGCTTTCGAACAATGCTCGCATCGGCCCAGCATACATGGCAACGCGGATGGTCCCCCAGGTGGCCTGGTCGCCTGTTGCATAGAAGATGTAGGTGTTGCCCTCGAACTCGAACAGGTCCGCGTCGGTATTGTTGATGCCTTCACCCGTAACGGGATCGAGCATGGGCCCTTCGCATGGGCTTACATCCCACGCAACGAGATCCTTCGAGCGCGCTACAACCGTCACGTAGCGGGTTTCGGGCAAGAGATAGTGGTAACACTTCCAGGGCCGCTCCTGAAAGCTCCAGACGCCGTACATGACATAGTAATAGGGAGCCAAATACCGGATTGTCGGATTGGCGCACGCCGTATTGCCCTCGGCGTCGGCGAAATCCAATCCTGGCATCTTCTCCCAGTGCGACAGGTCTTTTGACCGGGCGAATCGGAAGCACCATTTCACGGGCACCTGGGATTCGTAGGCCATGAGGAAGCCCTGCTCATCGCGGCAGACCGACGAATTGAAGAATTCCTCCGTGCCGTCCCGGGCGATCGCGAGTTCCTGTTTCCAGGTTTTGAGGTCGGTGGTAGCGAAGCGGTTGATACATTTCGTGTTGATTACCTCGCCAAAGTCGGTAAACTCCGTGGCGAACACATTCAGTTCGGGGCCGTTGACAAACGCGCTCACGAAAGAATGGCCTTTTCCGAAACGCGCCACCTCCTCCCCGGTCGTCAGGTCTCGAATGAATAGATAAGCGTCCTCGCCTTTGGCCTTGAAACCGCCCGGGCGGTGGTTGTCGACCAGAAGAGGACGGCCATTGAAGATGATCGGCGTGTTTTCCATGCCCGTGGGAAAGCTGAAGGGCAATTTCACGAGCTTTGGGTTGGGCGGCGCGGCCGAATTCGGACTGTCGCCGGCAAACGTGGCGCGCGACACAAGGGCGCAAACAGCCAATGCAACGCCCACTAATGCAGTTCTGTTGAACATCGGTCTCCCTACTTTCTGAATTCGAGTTCCAGTATGGCGGGACCGTCGACATCGACGCCCAGCCAGAGCGTCTGACCGTCCCACGCGTATTCGTCGTCTCGCAACACTCGATCCGCAAACGTGACCCGGCCGAGCGTCTTCGGGGCGCCCGGCAATTCAAAGACCGGATTCACGCAGGATACGGACGGCTTGATCGTGATGGCAACCTTGTCGCCTTCGACATCGAGCTTGTAGGCGCGGCGCTCGGGGACATACGGATCGCCGCCGGTTTCCGCGCCCTGCGCCTCGACCGCGGCCGGCTGGCTGAAACTGCGCGCCCGCGCGACCAGCCTTTCGTCCGGCTCGCCTGTCATGCCGATCAGCCATACCCAACATTGGGTCAACATTTCCCTGGAGCGGCCCAATGTGTCAACCGACGGGCCGGTGCGGCGCCATACCGGTTCGGGCCGGTGCCTCGCCCAACTCATGAGGCTGTTGTGCGAAGGGCTGACATGGATCCGGTCGTCGATCGCCCATCCGGTCGTCTTCCCCCGCGCCAAGGGCCAGTGGCTGCCCCAGTACGCCGGCGTTACCATGTAGCCGCGCTCGTAGAATGGACGGAACGTTACCAGCTCCTCAACGGGGAACGGATCCCGCGGATTGAAATAGACCGCCGTCTCGCTTTCCTCTTTATGGAACTGCACGCGGTAAACGAGCGGCGGCTTCGGCCCGGGCGGGACTTTCTCCGTCACAAACGGTATCGGAACGGACGACGACGCCCCATCAAGCCCTAAACAACGGACCGGGTCAGCAGGAACCAAATCGAACGGAAACCCCTCCGGAGGCGCAAGCCCGATGAACTCGCTAAGTTCGTAGTCGGCATTCGGTGTGCTCTTGAGCGTCAACACCCGCGTGCCAAAACCGTCCGGATAGAAATAGAAGTCTTCCTGGGCCGCATCGCCCCACACCTTGTAAAGAAAATCGCAGGACTGGTATGTCCACCGGACATGGACCCGCGCCGGGGTCGATTCTACGATCGAGACCCGTCCGTAGCGGAGTTCCTTGTCCATGAGCGGCTCGACGGAATCGACAAACCCTTCGGGGAGCGGTCCGGTTTCGGCCCACTCGTAGCTCAAGCCGGTATTGTGCCGCCCCGCCCAGAATGGGACATAATTCGAGCCGCGCCAGAAGACAAAGCGGCTCCCGTTGGGCAAAAACACCACAACATCCTTCAACTCCTCGGACCACCCCTCCTCGTAGGGCATGGTCGACAGGGCTCCAGTCTTCGGGTCGCGGACGGAGATCGGCAGGTCGTAGCGCAGTTTCGTCTCGCGTGCGCCGAATCGCGGCCACGTTGGTGGTTCCTTGACTAGCATCACGTGGATTTGTTTGTGCCACAGCTCTTTTCCGTCGGGACCCTGGATATAGACCTGAAGGATGTCGCCCTTAACATCAAAAGACGGTTCGCGCAGCTCCATCTCGGTTTGCGCGCGTATGCCCCGGCTCAGTGACAGGGGAACCTCCGCGGGCGGCGACGGCTGTGACTCGAACCAGGCGGTCACGCGCGCGCCGGGTATGTCCGCGGTGCGGGAGAATGCGGCCACGTTCACGAGTGCCCGGCGGCCGGGGCACAGCACAAGCCAATCATATCGCGGGAAGACGGCACCGAGATCGATGGGATTGATAGGCGTCTCGAGGCATGCTATAGCCTCGGCTTCAAATTCCCGCCCGGGTATGATTTGAGAAGCGATTTCCCGCCACGTTTCGCCGCTCCCGGCAAGCAGAACGACCCGGTCTATAGAGGGGTCCATTTCCCGGATGGCAGGGAACTCAGCGGAAAACTCGATTTGCTCCCGCAATACCGCGACGCCTTCACGGTACCCGACGAGGAGGGTCTGGTCTTCATTGTCGATCTTGTCCGGAGGCTCGATGACGATGCGAGTGGGTTGACCGACACGGCCGAGACCGAACGGCGGCCTCCATGGATGGCCCATGTCCACGGTGAGCACCGGAGCGGATTGCACCCCAGACCGTGCGGCATCGCTCGCAGGCGTATCCTGCCCGGGTTGGGCCCGGGCGGTCCAGAAGAGTATACCCGTGAACAGGCATGCCATGAGCGCCCACGCCGGAATCCTCCTATACGGCACTGGCCACCTCCCCCCGGTTTGCGCTCAAGGTGCGGAACGCGGCTTAAAATTGGCAGTGGCGGGGCTTCTCAAACGGGCCCGCCCGCGCCGTAGCGTTTCCGCCGCGTGTATCTCTCAGCGCATCCGCTTCGAGAAGGCATGGTACGCGCGTCCGCGCGCCGCACACAAACACGCCTCTCAGGCGAAAGGCCGCCGGACACCCTGCGGGACACGGTTTTCTCTTTATCCGGGTGAAGCAATGCGGCATAATCCCCCGTTGACAGTTCGGGGGAATGCCCGGCGCAAAGCGCGGCGTTTTGTCTGCCGATCGGCTTTCCACACCATCGCCTTGAAGGATTCCGGAGGGTCATTATGGCCAAAATCGCATTTATCGGGGCCGGCAGCTTGGGGTTCACGCGGGGACTTGTCCGTGACATCTTGACCTTTCCGTTGTTGCGGGATGCCACCATATCGCTCATGGACATCGACGAAGAGCGGCTCGATTTCGCCTACCGGGCGTGCAAATCGATCGTCGAACGGGGCAATTATCCCGCGAAAGTCGAGGCCACCATGGACCGCAAAGCGGCCCTCAAAGGCGCGGACGCCGTGCTTTGCACCATCCTCAGCGGCGATGTGAAGATCTGGCAGCACGATATCCTCATTCCCAAGAAGTACGGTGTGGACACCAACGTGGGCGACACGCGGGGTCCGAGCGGCATCTTCCGCGCATTGCGCACCATCCCGGTCATGTTGGATATCTGCCGGGACATCGAACGGCATTGTCCCAATGCGCTCCTGCTCAATTACACCAACCCGATGGCCATGCTGTGCCGCGCCATGCAGCGCGAGACCAGCGTGCAGGTCTCGGGGCTGTGCCATAGCGTTCAGGGCACGGCGGCCATGCTCGCCGAGTGGATCGGCGCGCCCATGAACGAGATCACGTTTGTCTGCGCGGGCATCAACCATCTCTCGTGGTTCATCGAATACAAATGGAACGGCAAAGACGCCTATCCGCTGATCCGCAAGGCCATGCAACGCAAAGCGGTGCGCAACCACGAGCAGGTGCGCAACGAGATGTTCCTGCATCTCGACTATTACGTCACCGAATCGAGCGGGCACAACTCCGAGTACAACTGGTGGTTCCGGAAACGCCCCGAACTCATCGATGCGTATTGCAAAAACGGCACGGGATGGAACCCGGGCGAGTACGCCTACATCCTCGACGAGTACCGCAAACGCGACCGCACATGGAAGGCCGAGGTCAAGAAATGGTTCGCCGACGGCGCGCCGTTCCCGCTCGAGCGCGGCCACGAATACGCTTCAAATATCATCAACGCGCGGATGGGCGGCGACCCTTACAAATTCAACGGCAACGTGCCCAACACGGGCCTCGTCACCAATCTGCCGCAGGATGCGTGTGTCGAGGTGCCCGTGCTCGCCGACAGGCGCGGGCTTAACCCGATTCACGTCGGGGCATTGCCGCCCCAGTGCGCGGCCCTGACCGCCGCCGCGGTCGCGTCCGAGGAAATGGCGGTCGAGGGATGCCTCACCGGCGACCCCAAACGCGTGTTCCAGGCCATCGCCTACGATCCGCTCACCGCGGCGGTGCTCTCGCTCGCCGAGATCAAGAAGATGGTCGCCGAGATGTTTCGCAAGAACAAGGCGTACCTGCCGCAATTCAAGACCACATCCTTCTGAGCACAGCAGCATTTCGCGCCGCCAACGTGTTCGTGACTGGTGCAAGCGAGTGCCCGATGCGCAACACGCGTACGCGGATGGCGCAAGCGACTCCGCGACAGGCGCACGAGACGTGTCCGTCCCCAACGGAGGGCGGTCCTTCCTGTCCGTCCCCAACGGAGGACCGGTTTTCCAACCGGCCCCTTGGTCACGCCGCGGGCGGATACGCCCGCGCATCCTTGTGTTTTGGAGACCTTGCGGTCGCAGGAGTGGCGCGGTCATGAAACCGCGCCACAGCGGGAGTTTTGCTGCGCAGAGAATCTTGGGTCAATCCCCATTTTCGTCTGTTTGCCCCGAGCTCGATGCTACCCTCGAGATGGCGGTCGACTGCCCTGGTTTCGTGTTTGCCGTGGTCAACCACATCCCGAGCAACGTGCCCATCGAGAATGCGCGGTTTTACATCGACTATCTCCGCCGGAACTGGGTGCGCCAGGCGCAGCCGCGAGCGTGACCGCCCGCTTTTGCTCTACGGTATACTGTTGCGCATGGTTGAGATGCCGGCACTCGGGCGGGGAACGTCGCCATGAGAAGCGATATGGGCACGAAGATCGTCGTTGCGGTTGTGTGTTCGATCGCGGTCATCGCCATTTCAGTGACCCTGTACGCTCTCGGCCATGTGCGCCTCATGGCTCAGCTTGCGGGATGCGAGCAAAACGTCAAACTCATAGCGCTCGCATTCCGGCTTTATGCGGACAAGGAGCCGCGGGGATACTATCCGGTACTCGATCCGGCTCAGGGCCGCCTGGCCGCGAAATGGGATGCGGTCTATCCCAGATACCTCACGGAACCCGGCATCCTGACTTGCCCCGCGAACGAGAAGGCCCCGGTACTGCCGGCGGCGCCTGCTCCGAACGACATCGCCCGCGCGATGGACGACCATAGCTACTGGTATCTGGGCTATGCGCTGCCGAATCAGGAAAGGCTCCTGGCGTTTCGCGACGCCTACAACCGGCGCGTGGCCGAGGGCGGCGATTTCGAGGGTGACCTCGACGACGGGCATGGCGCGCCGTTACTGCGCTTGCGCCAGGGGGTCGAGCGCATGTTCATCCCCGACGGGGCCGAATGGACGGCGGGCGTATTGTACGCCGCATCGATCCCCATTCTCGTGGAACGGCCGGACAATCATAAAGGGGGCGGACATGTCCTGTTCCTCGACGGCCGTATCGAGTTCATCCCCTTCCCCGGCAAGTATCCGATGACGCCCGAAGTGGTGCAGGCGTTGCGCTCGATGGATATCGTGGTTTTGGGCGGACGGACGCAGCCGAACCCCGGTAACCCTTCTGTTCCGAAAGCCTTGAAATAGGCCAAAACTTCGGGCGCATGGGTTATTGCGCTTCATGAGCTGGGCTGGGCCACGCCTTCCCGTTAACAACCACGCTCCGCTCTACCGGTGGGCGGCGCGGCGTCTGCGTGCGGCGAATTCGGGGGCCTCTTTGATGCACAGCACGAGAATGCGCGCGGCCTCTTTCAGCAGGCCCCAGAAACCGCGGCGATACTCCGGTTTCTCCGTGCCCGGGTTCGGGAAACCCTCTTCAGTTGCCTCGACCTTGCCCCAATTCTCGAACAGGCGTCCCCACTCGGAAGCGAGGCACTGTTTCATCTGGCGTTTGCTCTTGAAGGGATACCAGTAGGCGTCGTGGTACAGAACGCTCGCGATATACGACCACGGCGCAAGCCACGTTTTCAGGGACCATTCAAGAGGTCTTTTCAGGGGTCCCCAGTAGATCAAGTGCTGCATCCTGCTGGCAAAGGTCATTTCTTTGAAAGGTCCGGAGAAGTTCCAGTTCTGCCGGGCAGCCAATTCATCGCCGACGATGTCGAGCTCGTTCACGTCGCCGCATCCCAGGCCTTTCTCGTGGGCCAGGCGGATATACGCGCAGTCGTCCAGGGGTTCGAAGCCCATAAGTTTGGCGGCGACGGCGTCGATCGCCACCTGGTCGGCCGACGCCAGCAGAACGTTCTTTACGTAGGGCGTCATGCAGCGGGGGCCGGGTCCGTCTCCCGCGAAGGTCCCGTCCATCACGGCAAACACGCCCCGATGGATCTCCTGTTGAATCATGAGCAGGTCGACGAGGGTCTCGTGAATGACGGGATGCGTCCAGTGGCGGTGTTCGTTGAGAAGCCCTCCGAAGGCGTTCTTCATGGCGCCCGTGGTGGTGGTGAAGACATGGGTTTTCACGGTGGGCAGATGTATGACGTTCTCGCCGATGAACCGTTTGGGTATCGCGAAACCGTCCGGATAAACGTCGTTGAGGCACAAGAACTCGCCGGTGAGTTCCCCCACGGCGTCGCGAATGTTGAGCCACTCTTCGCCTTCGTAGAGGTGGACGTTGCGCAGGCCGTAGGCGTCGAGTACGTCAACCTGCTTGTTTTCGCGTTCGCCCAGGTGAGCGTCGATCACCACCGTCCGGTTGTGGCAGCCGTGGACCAGTTCCTTTTTGTATCCGTCTTTCAACATGGCGTGGATGACGCCGTCCAACTGCCAGGGCGTGGTCGAGCAAGCCGGAAAAAAGAAGTGCCAGGAGATGTTGATCTTGAGCGCCGTGTCCGCGTCCTTCGCGATGACGTCCTGGTATCCGGCGAGGTTGAGCACGCGATGGTAATCCGCGCGGACGGTCTCCGGGCGCGTCTGCACCACCGCCACTTTCGATGCCGGCATGTTCTAACTCGCTCCTCTCTCGACATAAGCGCAAAAGCTGGCGCTCTCGGCCTCCCCCGCGGGGGCGGCCTTGTTCCTTGTAAGCGCTTGTCCGCTAAGCTACTTGCCCAGCCTCAGCTCGACCGCGGCGGCGGGCTGAATCACGCGGAACGTGAACGACTCGGTCAGGAAGAGGTTCACCATTTCGGAGTCGTGGCTGGAATACCCGATCGAGAGGTCGGTTCCTACCGTCATCTCGAAATCGCCACCGCGCGTTGAGAGCAGCACGCCTCCATCCAGGGCGCGGCTGCGCATGATCACGCCGTCTCCCTCTAGAAGCCGCTCCAGGCCCCTGCGGATCGGGTAGCCGGGTCCCACTGCCTGCAACACCGCCTGGTACGGCGCGGCGCCAAGCACAAGGGCATAGGGGCCGCCAATGCCGTCCGCCTGCATGGCGTCGATGCCCTGCGCGACGGCCTTCGCGTAACCGTTGACATCGGCCGGCAGAACCACGGCCTTCTGGGAGGCCGTCGGGATAATGCCGTCAATGTGGCCCTCCTTGAAACCCGCGTAGATGGCGCGCTCCTCGAAAAGGGCGATTTCCTTTGCCGCCTCTTCGAGGGGTCCCAGGTCCGGGTCCGCGGCGCCACGCGCCACGTTATCGAGTTCCCAGATGCGAAGCGTGAACATAACCCGCGCTTCGAGGAGAGGCAACACTTTGCGAATGCCGTAGCCGACGCCCTTCTGCCCCGGTTTCTTGGGCATGTCGAGGCGCCCGAGGTTCACTGCGGCATAGTCCCAGCCCTTGGGACCCTTGAAATCGACAAGTTTGCGCGCCGAAAGCAGAGGTTTAAGGGTTTGTTTTGCGGTGTTCTCGATTTCCGCCCAGGCTTCGTCCGTAACAGGGGCCAGAGAACGTTTCAACATATCGCTCATGGATTATGCTCCTTCCTTTCCGCTGCCAATGCCCAGATCACTGCCCGAGGCTGCCGCCTTGCTGCCTTCCGCCTGGGCTTCCTCGACCTCGAGGATGTTCCCGCCGGTGAACAGATAGGTGCGAAGATGCTCGTCAAGAGGCGGCATCCGCCGCCGCAGCCACTCGAGGGCCATAGCCGCATGTTCGAGTTCCTCATCCCGGTTATGGAGCACGATCTCCTTGAGTTCGGGATCGGTCGCGCCCTCAGCGCGCTGGTGATACCAGTCCACGGCCTGGAGTTCCTCGATCACGCTGACCAGTGCCCGGTGGATATCCCGGGCGTTTTCCGACAGACTCTCGAACGGTTCATGATACTCGCTGCTCATCGTTTCGTCGCTCCTTTCGCTTCGGTCCCTTGCCATGCTTCAGGACGCGGGGCAATCGGTTGTGGAGCGGCGCGGTTCGCGCTGGCGCCGCCCAGCGTAACGAGTTGCCTTGAAGCGGGTACTATAAAGGGTAATTGTGACCGCATACCGTTACCATACGGGAACTTAGATCTCCATTCAAGTAGGAACAGCCGCGGTTCGGGCTCTATTTCGCAAAACGCGTCCCATGAAGAACGTCTCTTTACCGACCATAGCGCTGAATCGCCGAGTGACCGTGCTGATGGGCCTGGTGACGGTTATCGCCTTGGGTGTCATCGCGTTACAGCTCATCCCGATGGAACTCATCATGAAACTCGAGTTCCCGGTTATATACGTCTGGATTCCCTACCCGGGCGCAACGCCCGCCCAAATCGAAGCAGAGGTCGCTATCCCCGCCGAGGGCGAGTTCCGCACCATCCCCGCATTGAAACAAATCTTCACCAACTGCAACGCGGCGGGGTGCCATATCTCGATGCGGTTCGACTGGGACACGGACCTTGCCGGCGCCGCGGCGGACGTCCGCGACCGTATCGAGCGGATGCGTCTGCGCATGCCCGAAGGCGTAGAGCGCATCTTCCTGCGCCGGTCGAGTTCGGAGACCTGGCCCGTGATCAGTCTCGCTCTGCTTCGTCGGAAGAACGATACCGAGCTGGCCCATTGGACAAGGACCGTGTTGCAGCCCCGGCTCATGCGCATTCCAGGCGTGGCCGAAGTGGAGGTTTCGGGCACGGGCGAGGAGCGCATCGACATCGGTTTCGACCAGGCGGCCCTGCGGAACTACAACCTGGCCCTCTACGACGTGGTTGCCAGACTTCGCAACAACAGCGTCAACGAAGGCGTCGGCGAACTCTACGAAGGGGACAACAAGTACCACGTCCGCGCCGTCGACGAGGTGACGACGCCGGAGGCGCTCCGCGAGACCATCGTGGGTCCGAACAACAGACGTCTCAAAGAGGTGGCGGACGTGGAATTCCGTGAAGAAGACGGCACTTCGACGCACACCATAGACGGAAAACACGGGGTATTCATATCGGTGCAACGGGAGTCCGAAGCGAATACCATCGACGTGTGTGAAGCCGTGAAGGCCGAAGTGACACGGACATTGCAGGAGCCCATATTCGAGGGTGCCGAGATGTTCGTCTTCTCCGACCACGGGGAGACAATCCGCTCCGCGCTGGGCAAGCTCCGCGAGGCGGGCATACAAGGCGGCGGCCTGGCGGTGCTGGTTCTGTTTCTCTTTCTCCGCAGGATCCGCCCCACTCTCATTGTAACCCTTTCGATTCCGGTTTCGCTCACCCCCGCCCTCATCTTCATGTATTTCTGGGGGATGACCATCAACCTCGTGACGCTGACCTCGATGATCATCTGCGTAGGCATGCTTGTCGACTGTTCCATTGTGGTCATGGAGAACATCAGCCGCTACACGATGATGGGTTTGCCGCCCCTCGAAAGCACGAAGCGCGGCGCGAATGAAGTCGGCTTGGCGATCACGGTGGCCACGCTCACGACCGTCGTGGTATTCGTCCCTGTTTTTTATATGGAAAACGGCGAGATGGCCATTCACATGCGCGAGTTTTCGGTGCCGGTGACCGTAGCCTTGCTCGCGAGCCTGATTGTCGCACTCACCATAATCCCCGTTGCCGCGTGTTCCCTGCGGCCGCGCCACCACTATGCGGTCTATCGCCGGCTCTCGAGCTTCTTCCGCCGAAAAGGCCCCTTGACGGGTTTGTTGAGATGGGGCCCCCTGACCCATGCCCTCCGGGCTTACGACCGCGTGCTCGAGTGGACCATGGTTCACCGCCTGGAGGCCCTGTGCGGCGTTGCAGCCATTCTTCTTGTTACCGCGTTGATCCCGTACCGCGAAGTGGGGCTGCAACAATTGCCGACTCTCGATTTGCGGCGGGTCGAGATCGCGGTTTCCTTCGACCAGAACTTCGGCCCTGACCAAACGCTTCCGGTATTTGACAGCATAGAGAGTCTGCTGAACGGGCAGCGCGACAGTCTCGGTATCAAGAACATCTACGTCCAGCCGGGGGACCGCGCCGGCTACGTGCGTCTATACCTGCTCCAGCTCGAGGACTGCCCCCAAGGCATGGTGTTGCCGTACAGTTCCCAGGAGGTGCGCGAGATACTCGCGGGCCAATTGCCGCCCCTCGTGCCGGGCGGAAAAATCGAGACCGGGGTCGGCGGGCTGACCGCCCAGGGCGAGCGCACCCTTACGGTACGGCTGCAGGGCGACAACGGACCCCAGTTGCGGGAACACGCCGAAGAGGTTCGCCGCCTGCTCGCCAGCATTGACGGGGTAACCGAGGTCACGACCGACATCGATCGCGGCGACGAAGAGATTCAGCTGCTCATTGAAGAGACCCAGGTTGCCAGGGCGGGAATCAGCCCGTACGTTGTCGCCCGCACGGTTGATTTTGCCCTCCGCGGGGTGCAACTGCCTGACATGAAACAGGCAGGGCGCGAGATCCCGCTCTGGGCGCGGTTTCGGGGCGAAGACCGTAAGTCGCTCACCGACCTGGACAACGTAGCCGTCCTGACGCGTTCGGGAGGCCTCGTGACGCTCGAAAACCTGGTGAGCAAGCGCCGGTCCGGCACCCCAAGCGATATCCAGCGCGTCGACGGAAAGAACGTCATCAATATCACGGCAAAAACCTACGGGCGAACCTTCTCGAAGGTCAAGGACGATATCGCGGCCCTTGCCGAACTGATCAACCTGCCCTCGGGCTACTCGCTGGAGATGGGCGACCAGGCCGAGGAACTCGATACCAGTTTCCGCAACTTCCGCGTGGCCCTGCTGTTCGCAATCATCCTGATCTACATCGTCATGGGCGCTTTGTTCGAGTCGTTTGTGCTGCCCCTCTCGATCCTGACGTCGGTGCCCCTGGCATTTGTCGGTGTTTACTGGAGCATGTACCTCAGCGACGTCCCCCTCGATTCGGTGTCGCTCATCGGCGTTATCTTGATGTGCGGCGTGATTGTAAACAACGGCATCGTGATTGTGGACTATATCAACCAGCTCCGCGAACGGGGGATGGAGCGGGAAGCAGCGATCCTTCAGGCATCCCGAGAACGGCTGCGTCCGGTATTGATGACCGCCCTGACAACCATTCTGGGATGCGTGCCACTGGCCCAAGGGACCCAAATCGGCGAGGTCTCGTTCCACAGCCTTGGCCGTGCGCTCATTGGCGGCCTAACCACAGGCACCGTGCTGACCCTGTTCATCGTGCCCCTTTTCTACTCGCTCATCGACGACCTGGGCCTCTGGCTTCGCAGCTACCTGGCCAACGTCGCCAGCGCTATCGCGGGCAGGGTGCGGCAGCCGGGAATGTAACGCATATCCCGAGACCGGCCACAAGTCGCCTTCCGCGAAGTGCGCCGCGAGATGTGTCCCGGCAGCGCCGGAAATGCGCTTTGCAGCAGTATTGTTTATAATCGGGAGGGCTGCAAAAGAGTGAAAGAGTGAGAGGAGGGTTCTGCGATGAAACGCACGACTGTGTTGTTAGCTATAGGCTGCCTGGCCATCGCTGCCGTGATAGTCATACTCGCGGGACGTGCCGGACGGGACGTTCAGGCGGAAGGCAAGATCAAGATCGGCGAGAAGATGCCTGACTTCGCGCTGAACGGCATCGACGGCAAGGAATACAAGTTGACGGAGGTTCTCAAAAAGGGCCCGACGGTGTTGATATTCTCCTCCCAGGAGTGCCCCTATTCCCGCAAGGCCGACCCTGTATTGTCCAAGCTCTATACTTCCTACAAGGACAAAGGCGTGACGTTCCTGAGTATCGATTCGCACAAGGACACCACGCCCGAGCAGATCAAGCAATATGCCGAGACGGCCAAGCTAACGTATGTCGTGCTCAAGGATGCTGGAAACAAGTATGCCGACGCCGCGGGAGCGCAGCGCACCCCGGAGGTGTTCATCGTTAACAAGGACGGCAAGCTTGTCTATCATGGCGGCCCCAATAACCAGAAAGAACCGGGCGACGCAGAGTTCAAGGATTACGTCAAATCGGCGTTGGACGAAATCCTTGCTGGCAAGGCGGTGTCTGCCCCCGAGGCCAGCACCTGGGGTTGCACTATCAAGCGTGCGGGCTGACATGGCCTGACCAAATCTCGGAAAGGCTGTTTTTCCGGGGGAAATGGTGCAAATGTTTCGAAAAATAGAGAACACGAGGGCCGGAAAAGGCCTGTTTCTCAGCCTTGCGGCACCGGCCCTCTGCATTCTCCTTGTCCTGACTTGGGGCGCATGTACCCAGAGCGGAGGCAGCGGGAATACCAACCCAAGAGACTCGGAGGACACATCGGTCACGGCCGGCCGGCCTGCCGCCCAGACCCAGGGCTCCCCTGCTCCGGAAATCAACAAAGTCACATCCCCTGAATTGCTGGAGGTCATCCAGAAACATAGGAACAAAGTGGTTGTCTTGAAGTTTTGGGCGACCTGGTGCCCTCCTTGTGTCGAGGAAATGCCCAAGGTCATCGCTTTTTACAACAAGTACGCCGGGTCGGAAGACGTGGCCTTGGTCAGCGTCTCCGCCGACCTTGCCGACTCGATAAACGATACCGTGGCCCCTTTCCTTAAGGAGAAAGGCGTCCCCTTCCCCGTTTGGGTGATTGACGCCGCCGGCCCCGAAGAGATCGTCGCCCGATTGGGCCTGGAAGAAACCCGCTGGGAGGGCACTCTCCCCGCGGCCTTCGTGTTTGATAAACAGGGCCGCTTGAGCAAGTTCTGGATAGGCCCCGTTCCGGAGGGCGCGCTCGAAGAGGCCGTGAAAGGCTTGCTCTAGTCAATCCGATTATTCGAGTGATGCTCTGCGTCCGGCCGATTTGTGGTGCGCGGTTCCAGCCTGCTCCCGAACGCGGGCAAGATACCTTCACCACAAGAAACCACAGCCAACCGAGACGGGTTCCCTTGACCGAGGAGCATCTCGCGGGGTCCACCGCATAGTCCTTCTTCTTCCTGCGTTTGGGCAATGGCGCCGCGGTCAACACGGCCACCCGACCGCCCCAAACAGCGGGATTGGCAGGCTTGCATTTGTCAAGAACTCCCGGTATAGTATTACGAAAGTGGAAATCGTAATACCGGCGCGCCCGGTCCAAGGAGATTACCTAGCATGCGCACCCGTGGGTTTACCTTGATTGAACTGTTGGTTGTTATTGCCATCATCGGAGTGCTCGCGGCCATTCTGTTGCCGGCCCTGGCGCGCGCGCGTGAGGCGGCGCGGCGCGCGAGCTGCACGAACAACCTCAAACAGTGGGGCCTGGTATTCAAGATGTACGCGAACGAAAGCGACGGCGAGAAGTTTCCGCCGGTTGCGCCGTTCTCCAATTACGGCGGCGTTCCGGTGTTCGCCGCGCCGGACCCGTCGGCCGTCTACCCTGAATACGTTTCCGGCTTCGGCGTGGCGCGTTGCCCGTCGGACAGCGATGCCGACGGCAGCGGCAGCTATGTGACCGACAGACTTCCCCCGGGCGCCATCGAAGACCATGTGGCGGCCGTGCGCAACGGCGGCGACGCGGACAGCGCGCGCTACTTCTACGCGGCCGCCCTCGGGCGTTCCTACTGGTATCACGGTTTTGCCATGAGCAGCATCGAAGAATTCTA
>DAOLNV010000057.1:19352-25345 GCA_035416745.1 Candidatus Hydrogenedentota bacterium
GCGGCATCCGCGCTGGCCCAGAGCGAACTGGTGGTGATGTTCGACACGTTTGGCAGTTTCGGGGACGCCGCGGACGCGGCGGGGGGCGTCGTGTTCAACCACATCCCGGGCGGCTGCCACGTCCTGTATATGGATGGTCATGTCGAGTTCGTGCGCTATCCCGGCCGTTTTCCCGTGGTGGACGACGCAGCCAACGGCCACGGCATTCTCCGGCAGGTGGGCCATTATGGCCTTGGATAGGAACCGCCGGGCACCCGGGCGCACGCGGGCGCGTCTCTTCGCGGGATGCGCCGCGGCCTTGTGCATTATCGCCGCGGGGTGTGTTCCCCAGGACGAACCGGTGGTAGCCGGCACGGCACTGATGCAATGCGCGGTGCAAGACCTCGTGGCTGGTGACACGGCGCCGCCAGTGCTGATCCCGCCGGGGAGCTGTCCGGGTCATTACGACATGCGTCCGGGTGACGTTGCGCGTGTCGCGGGCTGCGATGTGCTGCTGCTTCATCCCTGGCAAGAGACCATGCCAAACGTCACGAACGTGGTGCGCGCTTCGGGCATCGCGCCGGAGAACGTGCTGGTCGTGCCCGTGCCGGGCAACTGGATGGTGCCCGGCGCGTATGCGGAAGCTCTGCAATCGGTGGCGGGCGTCCTGGAAGCGCACGGCTTGGGTCCGGAAGATATGCCGGGCCGCGTAGCGCAGCGGAGCGCCGAGGTGAGAACCCTGGGCCAAACATTGCTCGCGAGCCTGGAAACCGCTGGTGCAACCGGCACGGCCGTTTTGTGCCAGGAGATGGCCGCTCCGTTCGCCGAATGGGCGGGGTTCTCCGTTGCGGGCGCCTTCGGGCGTTCCGAAGATCTGAGTGTGAGCGATGTCGAGGCCCTCGTCCGGCGCGGCAAAGACCGCGGGGTGTCCCTTGTCATTGACAACCTGCAGAGCGGCGACGAAGCGATCGGCGCGGTGCTGGCCCGCGAAATGGGCGCGGAACGGGTCATCATCTCGAACTTTCCGGGAGGATTGCCCGGCACGGAAACGTGGGACCGCGCGGTTGCCCGAAACGTCGGGCTTCTTGTTGACGCGTTGGAGCATGTCCGGTCCCCGCGGCGCAGCCCGGCCAATTCCGATGGACAATGACGCAGTAAGACTCGAAAAGGTCACCGTTGCGGTGCATGGCGCAACCCTGCTTCGCGACATTTCGCTCAGTGTCCCGCGCAGGTCGTTTGTGGGTATCCTTGGACCCAATGGCGCGGGCAAAACCACGCTTCTGACCCTGGTCAACGGGTTGACTCGTCCCACTTCGGGCAGCGTGACGGTGCTGGGCCGGCAGCCGTATGCCTGGGCAGGGCATGGTCTCCGCGCGGAGATCGGGTACGTGGCCCAGGCTGACCCCGTGGACCGGCGATTGCCTATCACCGTGCGCGAGACGGTGCTGGCCGCCCGATACGGCCGGCTCGGGTGGCTGCGGCGCCCCGGCGCCAGGGACTGGGCCTGCGTCTGCGAGGCTTTGGCGGCCGTGGGCATGGACCATCTCGCCGAGCGGCCGCTGGGGCTGCTTTCGGGCGGAGAGTACCAGCGCGTGGCCATCGCGCGAGCACTGGCCCAGGAGCCGCGCATCTTTCTGTTCGACGAACCGACAGCGTCCATTGATCCGAGAGTCCAATCCGAAATCGTGGCGCTCGTCGAGGACATTCACCGAACACGGGACGTGACTTCCCTGTACGTGACGCACGATTCAGGCACGCTGCCCCGGAGCTGCGAAACCGTCGTCCTCCTTCGCGAAGGGACCCTGTGGGCGGCGGGTCCGCGCGACGCCATGCTCGAGGAAACGAGGCTTGCGGAACTGTATGCCAGGGGACCCGCGCAGGAGGCAGGCGTGTAATGTGGGCGATATTCGAACGCGAGTTCATGCAGCACGCCGTGCTCGCCGGTCTGTGCGCGGGAGTGAGCTGCGGACTCGTGGGTGTGTTCGTGGTGACCATGCACCTCTCGATGCTGGGCATATGCATCGCGCACGCGGCATTTGCCGGAGCGATGCTCGGCGTCTGGATGGGGTTTGACCCGATCCTGGGGGCGCTGGCGTTCAGTTTCGCGGCGGCGGCGTTCGTGGGGCCCCTCGCCGATCGCGGACAACTCAACCCCGACAGCGCGGTGGGGATAGTGTTCTCGCTCATGCTGGGGCTGGCATTTCTGTTTGCCGGCCTGACACCCGGCTCGAAGGCCCAGGCTCTGGGCCTGTTCTGGGGGAATATTCTGACCGTTTCGACGGCCGACCTGGTCTATCTGATCGCGGTTACCGCGGCGTTAGTGACTTTACTGGCCCTCTTCTTCAAAGAAATCCAGGCGGTGGTCTGCCACCGCCGGGTAGCGTTCGCAGTCGGGATTCCCGCCACGCTTGTATTCTACGGGCTGTTGTTCGCGACAGGAGTCACGGTGGCCGTGTCCTTGCGAACGGTCGGCGGACTCCTCATTTACAGTCTGTTGCTCAATCCCGCGGCAGCGGCGCTTCAACTGACCTTCAGCCTGAGACGAATGTTCGTCCTGGCGGCGGTCTTCGGCGTATTCTCGTGCTGGATCGGTTTGACGGGTTCGTATTTGTGGGACCTGCCGACGGGCGCGTCGATTGTGATCGCCTCGTCGCTCATATTCGCGGCGGCCTTGGCTGTTTCGCCCAAACGAAGGATGACCTCATGGAGGAGATGAACCGGCGCATCGAGGCCTTTTTCGACAACCTCGCTCCCACATGGGACGAAGCGGTCGCCTCGCGCTTCGCGGACCGGCTCGCGGCGATGGTCGACGCGCTGGGTATCGCGGCCGGCGAGTCGGTGCTCGATGTCGGGGCCGGTACCGGCATCCTCGCAAGGCAATTGGTGGGCCGCGTCGCCCCGAATGGCCAGGTAGTGGCGGTCGACCTGTCCCGCGCCATGTTGCGGGAGGGGAAATCTCTCCGCCCGGACGCACCCGTCGCCTGGATACAGGCTGACGTTCTCGACTCCCCCTTCGCCCGGGGCGTTTTCGACTGGGTCATCTGCTACAGCGTGTTTCCCCACTTTCTCGACCAGCAACATGCCGTGACCGAGCTGGCCGGCCTGCTCAAACCGCGCGGCAAACTCGCTGTGCTCCATTCCCAAAGCCGCGAAGCCATCAACGAACACCACGAAAAAGTCGGCGACGTCGTGGGCGGCCACACCCTCCCCGGCGACGCAGGCATGACCATCCTGTTCCGCAACGCCGGCCTCGAACTCCTCCGCCTCGAAAACAGAGAGGACGGTTTTGTTGCTCTCGCGCAATTTCGGGGACACAATACTTAATTATCGTCTTGCCATAGATTCCTTCCGTGTTCCCGCAGTGCTTGCCCAGATAATTAAGTATTGTGTCCCCGAAATCGAGGACCGGTCTTGCGTTTTCCGAGGAAGCGGCCGAGACGTCGTTCAAGATCGTGGACGAATGTGGCACTGCCGAGCGGCCGACCCGTACGGGCGTGTTGGCGAAGACGCAGTAGCTCCTCTTCTTCGATGTCGAGGGCAAGATACCGTTGCCAATCGCCGACATAGTCGATCGTGTCGTTGACATTTCCGAGAAGTGGATCGGGATCCCCCGTGAGATGAGCGCGTGCGCTGCTCCAAGGCCATTCCCCGGGGGTGGCTGCCAATCCCGCACGCACAGGATTCAATTCAACATAGCGCATGGCGGTCAAGTAATGATCTTCATCCATAACGAAGGAGGCAAAGCGGCCTTGCCAGAGGTAGCCGCGCCAGCCTTCACGCTCGTTGATGTGGCAGGTGTAGCGGCGATGGGTTTCGCCGATGGCCCGGCCCAACCCGTCGGAAGTCTCGGGGATGGCAATCAAATGAACATGGTTGGGCATGAGGCAGTATGCCTGGATTTCCACTCGGTGCACTCCGCACCACGTCTTGATGTGTCTGAGGTAGACACGATAGTCATCTTCTCGAAAGAATGTGGCCATACGCCGGTTGCCGCGCTGGGTAACGTGATGCGGCATCCCCGGAACCACCACTCGCGCAATGCGTGCCATGCAGGGAGAATAACGAACCCATCCAGACAATGCAATACTTAATTAGATATTTGGTAGACAACAATAACTTGACATTTTTGGGGACACAATACTTAATTGCTGTCTTGAGGCCAATTCCTGGCGTGTTGCCGCGCTGTTTGCGCGAGCAATTAAGTATTGTGTCCCCAAAATTAGGAGGACCCCACCGAGATGAAACGACGAGACTTTCTTGCAGTAGCGGCCGGAGCGGGCGCGGGGGCGTTGACGGCAGTCGCGGACCGGTCCGTACACGCGGCGGCCCCGCCTGCTGCCAGACCCATGCGCATTCACCTCTGGTGCTGGGATTCGCGCATGACGTGGGACGACGAGCCGGAGGCCATTGCCTTGCGCATGGCGTCCGCCGACAAGAAGTTCACGTACCCGAAGCGGCCCGATTCGTTTCTGTCGGGGTTCAAACGGCTCGTGGACTATTGCGGGCGCATCGGCGTGCACAGCATCACTGTCTGGGGGTTTCTGCGGGACGCCCACGGCGGCGTGCAGGCGGCGGCCGAGCTGTGCGAATACGCGGCGGACCGGGGCGTCGGCATCTTGCCGGGCGTGGGACTGTGTTCCTACGGCGGGTATTACTACGAGGGGGACCATCCCTTCAACCTGGACACGTACTTGCGCGCGCATCCCGAGCGCGTCTCGAGCGCCAATGAGGAACGCGGCGGGCGGCTCGTGACGCCCGTGCTCGATCCCGCGCTCGACGCCAACCGTGCATGGTGGCGCGACGGGCTCGAATGGATGCTCGAAACGTTCAAGATCGCCGGGATCGACTATGAGATGGGCGATTTCATCGTCAATCCCTCGCCTGAGGCCAAGGCCGCACGCGCCGCGCTCGGATTCGAGGCCGACGGGAATATCATGGACGCCGTTATCGCCACAAGGGAGCTGATGGACTATGCCTACCGGGCCGCGCCGGAGGGTACCTTCATCAACTGCACCTATCGCGGGTTGCAAGACATCACCGGGTTTCCGAGCATGCCCTATATCAACGCCCTGCATCCGAAGACCGTGTGGGAGTACACCATGCTGGGCACGGTCCGGCGTTCGGGCTTCCCCGACGAGTTTATAGCCATGCCGGACCACCGCAAATACGGCTACCTGCATTGGTTCAACCCGTCCACTCAAACCACAAGCACGGACTATGTGCCCGAGATCGCACGGGTGTTTCCAGGGCTGGCCCAACTGAAATTCGACTTCGTGGGAACCTACGGCGAGGTTTCGGCGGTTGGCAATCTGCTGGCCGACCGCAATTACCAGGCGCAGGTGGCGTGGGCCAAAGACCCTGCATTGACTCTCGACGGGTTCAACGAGGGGTTCGGTCCTGCCTGAGCGCGCCGGGCAAAGGGCGCAGGGCAATACTGCACTATCTGCCCTCACAGAAAGGGCGTTGGGTCGATGGGGCGGTCGTCTCGGCGCACCTCATAATGTAGATGGCAGCCGCTTGCATGGCCGGTCTTGCCGGTTTGGCCAAGGATCTGCCCAGCCTTCACCCTGGCGCCTTCTTTGACCTTGATTTCCGAGAGGTGCCCGTAGAGAGTGCTGTAACCCTGGGAATGGCGCATGACCACGTATTTCCCGTATCCCCCGCGGTCGCGCCCGGAGCAGCATACGACTCCGTCGGCCGTAGCGTATACCGGACACCCCTTCGGCGCGCTGATGTCGATACCCTGATGGGGGCGGGTGCGCCCGCCGCCAGCCGAGCGCGGTTCACCAAACGTCGAGGTCACTGTCCGGGCGGCGGACGGTGTCGGCCAGATGCAGGGCACGGGGCAGGGCCTCCGGGCGTCCGGCGCGCGGGTAGCGCACGCGGTAATCCCTGCCGCGAGGACGAGGACCGCCAAGGCCTTGATGGGGCTGGCGAGCCAGCGTACACGCATCCTGTGCGCCGTCCGGTCCATCTACGCCTCCACGCACCACAATATGTTGTGGGATCTTGGC
>DAOLNV010000057.1:25445-37415 GCA_035416745.1 Candidatus Hydrogenedentota bacterium
CGCCGTCCGGTCCATCTACGCCTCCACGCACCACAATATGTTGTGGGATCTTGGCCAGTTCATGGGCTTGCCTTTCAAATTACCACAGCATATCGTGAAAGTAAAGTCAGGACCACTATATATAGTCATTGGGGCAGACCCATACGCTCGGACTGAGTGACGGACCTGTACCTGGCGTGGCCACCCCCTGAGAAGCCTGTATTGTCGGCAAGCGTGGTTCGTGCGGCAGAGAAGCCGCCTGCGGGGCAGGAGCACTTCCTCCTCGAACTGTTTTCGGCAGCGCCGCCGTGCTATGCTTTGCCCGTGTTGCGTCTTGGCGGTCATTTCCTGTTCCGTGGGGGATATCGTGCGATTCTTGATCATAGGCTGTGGCTCGATGGGCAAGCGGCGCGCGCATTGTCTGCGCGCGATGGGCCACACGTGCATCGCGGCCTACGACCCGCGCGAGGAACGCCGGACAGCTATCGCGGACCAGTCGGGCGCGGAGGTTTTTGGCGACGCGGATAGCGCCTTCGCGGCGGGGGCCGATTTCGCGCTTCTCTGCGTCCCGCCGCACATCCACAAGGGATACCTGCTTCGGTGCATCGATGCGGGCATCCCGCTGTTTTGCGAGTCGCCGATGGTATTGACGCTCGAGGACGCCGACGAGGTCATTGCGCGCGCAAACGGTGCCGGGGTGTTCATCGCGCCGAGTTGCACGTACCTGCATAACGCGATTCACCGTAAGGCGAAGGCGTTCATCGACGAGAAGCCCTACGGCCGCTTGCTGGGGTACTTGTCGCATGCCGGACAACACGTGGCGGACTGGCATCCCTACGAGGACTACCGCGGGTTTTACGCGTCCCAGCGGTCCCAGGGCGGGATGTGCATCGACATGCTGCCCCATGAGTTTCAGATGCTGACCTGGTTCGCGGGCGAGGTTGACGCGTTGGCGTGCATGGCGCGGCGGCGCAGCGACGACATCGAGACCGACGAGGGCGCGCTCGACACGTACGATGTGCTGCTCGACATGCGGAGCAACGTGTCGGCCATCGTGCATCACGACATGCTGCAGCGTCCTCCGGTGGTATTGAGAAAGCTGGTGTTCGAGTCGGGCGTGGTGGAGTATGATTGGCGCAGTTTCCGCCACGCGAGACACGCCGGGCCGGCCTTTACCGGGAAACCGGCGTGGGAGGCGGACGCTCTCGAAGGATACGACTTCGAGCGCATGTATATCGACGAGTTGCAGCATGCCTTCGATGCTCTTGCGGAAGAAACCGCGTATCTGATGCCTCTGGAACGCGAGCGGCGCATGCTCGAGTTGGTGCTGGCCTGCGAGAAGAGTTCCCGGGAAGGTGTGCATGTAACCTGGTAGCGCCGGCGTGCCGGGTCCGGCCCTGCGCCGGACGGCGCCGGTTCCAGCGAAAACGGAAAGGAGTCATTGCCGTGTCGAAGCCGCAATTTGTCATTCGGGGGATTCTCCCCGCGTTGATGACGCCATTCAAGGATGGCGGGGTTGATGAGAAGATGTTGAAGAAGCTCGTTCGTTTTCAACTTGACCAGGGGTGTCACGGGTTCTTTGTGAACGGCAGCACCGGCGACGGCTTTCTCATGACTCGGGAAGAACGCAGGCGCGTGGTCGAGGTCGTGGTCAGCGAGGTGGCCGGTCAGGCCAAGGTTATCGCTCATGTTGGGGCGGTTTCGAGCGACGAGGCCGCGGCGATGGCCGTGGATGCCCGGAAGGCCGGCGCTGACGCGGTGGCCAGCGTGCCGCCGATCTACTACCCCGTCGAGCTCGAAGGATTCGAGCTGCACATGCGGACCATTGGCGTGGCCGCCGATATGCCCACCTACTGCTACTACATCCCGGCGCTGACGGGCCATGCGCTTGGCGGCGACCAGTTTGTCGAAGTAACCCAGCGCATTCCCAACCTCGTGGGCTTCAAATACACCCATAGCGATATGTTCCTGCTGTGGTGGATCCTGGATGCGCTCGGCGACCGGATATCGGTCTTCAACGGCAGCGATCAGATGCTGTTGCAGGGCCTGATCACGGGCGCGTGCGGCGGGATCGGCTCGACGTACAACTACCAGACCCGCACCATCGTTGACATTTACGAAGCGATGCAGGCGGGCGACCTCGACAAGGCGCGCGAGGCCCAATGGCGCGCCAACCAGGTTGTCCAGGTGCTGTTCCGTTTCAAGGCCGGGGGCGTAGCCACCGAGCGGGCTATCTTGAAACTTATGGGCTACGACGTCGGCGCGCCGCGTCCGCCCAAGGTGCCGTTTCCGGACGATGAACTGCCCGCGCTTCGCAAAGCACTGGAGGGAGTCGGGTTTCTGCAATAGGCGCAAGGCGTATCAGCGAGAGTTCTGACATGGCGAACGTTCACAAGGATTTCCATGGAGCGCTGAGTTTCGGCATCCAGTTTCTCGACGAACAGTACGGGATGGCCGGGCTCGAGGAATTTTTTACCCGCGCGGCGAAGGCCGTCTATGCGCAACTGATTAAAAACTTGCGCGAACGGGGCCTCGAAGCGCTCAAGGAACACTGGGACACGGTGTTCGGGCTTGAGGACGGCGATTTCGAGACGCGTTACGAAGACGGCGTCCTCGTGCTTGATGTGCGGACGTGTCCGGCGGTCCATCACATGCGCGCGAACAACTACCGGGTCGCGGACCATTTCTGCGAGCATACGCGGATCGTTAACGAGGCCATCTGCGCCGGGGCCGGGTATGCATGCAGCGTCGAGTACGACCAGGAAGCCGGCCGGTGCGTGCAGCGGTTCTGGAGGGCCGGCGCATGATCTCGTGCATCGACTATATCTACGTTTACAGCGAGTTGTTCAAATACCTCGAGGAACGCGGCGGCTATGAGAAAGTCGTCGAGCTGTGGGACGGCATCCGCGAGGAGTTCTTGGCTAACCTCCGCGAATACGTCGCCAGGGACGGGCTCAAAGGCATGTATGCCTACTGGTCGCATACCTTGGGTGAGGAAGGGGGCCGCCACCGCATGACCCTCTACGACGACATGTTCGTGATTGACATGCACGACTGTCCTTCAGCAAAGAAGGTGTTTCGCGAGGGCCGTATCGAGCCGTATCCCAAGTATTGCGAACACTGCCCGGTCCTGTATCCCCCGCTGCTCCGCGAGTTCGGGTACGACGTGGAGTATCACATCATCGACTGCGAATCGGGCCAATGCCGGCTCGTCGTGCGCAAACCCGAGGGCGCGGCCACGCCGGAAGCCCGGCAGGCGCCGCCATGAACGCGCTGGTCATATTGGGACATCCGCGCCCGGGAAGTTTCAATCACGCCATCGCGGCAACCGTCGTGGAAACCCTGCATGCCAACGGATACGACGTGGTCTTTCACGACTTGTGCGCTGAAGGGTTCGAGCCGCTGTTGCCCAGCGGCGAGCTCCCCGAAGACGGCGCCGTGGACCCCGTTGTGCGGCAACAGTGCGCCGAACTGGTTGCGGCCGATGTGTTTGTGGTGGTGCACCCGAACTGGTGGGGCCAGCCGCCCGCGATCGTAAAGGGGTGGATCGACCGGGTCATCCGGCCGGGGGTTGCCTACCGCTTCCTGGAGGGCGACAGCGGCGGCGGCGTGCCCGAAGGGCTGCTCCATACCGAAATCGCCCTCGTATTCAACACCTCCAACACGGCCCGCGAACGCGAACTGCACGTGTTTGGCGATCCTCTCGAACGGTTGTGGCGGGACTGCATCCTCGAATTCTGCGGGGTGAAACGGGTTCACCGCAGGATGTTTGAGACCATCGTCACCAGCACGCCCGCACAACGCCGCGGCTGGCTTGACGAAGTGCGCGATACCCTCAACCGCTTTTGCCCCAAGAACCTTCTGTAATGCGCACGATACGCGGCCGATAACCGAACGCGACGCTCCGGCCCCGTGCATCCGGTGATCCCGTCAAGAAGACATCCATATCCGGCCGTGTTTCTGCGGCAAGCCTCTTTATCCGGCAAGCGGCCAAGGTTTGAAGGGCTTTTGAGAAAAGGGCCTATTTCCGTTTGATGGCGTCGTAAACGGCGAGCAGGTCGCGGTGGGCCTGAAAAGGCAGGGATGGGCGCTCGGCGAACGGGAAGAACCGCGCTTCCGTGACATCCGACCGGGCGGCTGGCTCGCCTTCCCAATCATCGATAACGTATCCCATGACGATTACCGCGCCGTTGAGCTTGCTGGGCTGAGTGCTGGCCCCTATCAGCCGGGGATTCCTCCCCCGGATGGAGGTTTCTTCCTCGAGTTCGCGCAGGACGGCTTCTTCAGCGGTTTCTCCAATCTCGACGAAACCGCCCGGCAGCGACCATTGTCCCATACAGGGCTCGACGGCGCGGCGCGCAAACAGAAGGGCGTTGCCTTTCGCGATAAAACAGCACGCGGCCGGGACAGGGTTGTCGTAGAAAAACCGGTTGCAGGCAAGGCAATGCGGGCGCACGCGCTCGCCGTCGTCCGCCACGGCCAACTTGCGTCCACAGGTGGGGCAATAATTCCACGCCAGCGGCTGGATTTCATAATTCATGACGCCACTGTAGCAACCTTCAGCGGACTTGTCTATTCGCGAAGCGTGCGCCTGGGCAGACGCCACGGGCCACCACGAGCGCTATCGCATCCGCCGCATAGGCCTCGTTCGGGAATCTGTCCAACGCGTTCTATTCGTTGAGCAGAAACGTTACTTTCAGGTCCACCCGGTACTCGACTATCTTGCCCTTTTCCACGACCACCTTTTGTTCCTTCACCCACGCGCCTTGGACCTGGTCGACGGTTGCTGTGGCGCGTTGAATGCCGTTTTCGATGGCGTCTTCAAAACTTTCCGGCGACGATGAAATGATCTCGATGACTTTTGCGACTCCCATTTTCCGTGTCCTTTCTGCTGGTTACTGAGCGCGTCTATAGAGGGTGGCTGGCAGGCGGGCGCCGCTGCGCGAGGCTGGAACGCCTCCGTTCGGGACGCAAGGTAGTGGCAGGTTCTGCTTGGCCGCGGTATTGGCGCACGAGGTGTCTTCGCGGACCCCCACCCCATCCTCCCCAGTGGCGGCGAGAACTCCTGCAGCCCTGGCAAGCGAGACGGTTATTGGGATTCTTTGCGCTGTCATCGCGGAGCAGCCCTTCCGCAGCATCGAACCGCTGGCTCCTTTATACCCCTTGAGGTGGAAAGGAGGCAAAACGCATGGGGCGCCCCAGAGACGTGTTCTCGCGTATACTAAGATGAACGGTGCAGGATGCTTCGTACGCAATCCGATTGCAGGCGCGGTCCTGGAAGGTGAGGTCGTGCAAGAAGCCAGACTCTACGAGAAACGCCGGAACAATCAGGTTAAATGCCATCTGTGCGCCCATGGCTGCCTGATAGACGACGGGGGCCGCGGCGTGTGCCATGTCCGGGAAAACCGGGGCGGCACGCTGTACTCGCTCGTTTACGGCCAGGTGCTTGCCGAGAACCGTGATCCGATTGAGAAGAAACCCTTGTATCACGTCGCCCCGGGCACGCTCTCGTATTCGATTGCGACGGCGGGATGCAACTTTCGTTGCGCATGGTGCCAGAATTCGGACATCTCCGCCATGCCCCGCGAGCGCCATATCATTCGCGGCAGCGAGACGCCTCCCGAGCTGATTGTGGCTCGCGCATTTGAATCGCGCTGCCGCAGCATCGCGTACACCTACACCGAACCCACCATCTTCTTTGAATATGCCTATGACGTGGCCGCGCTGGCCAAGAAGAAGGGTCTGCTGAATGTTCTGGTGACGAACGGCTTCATGAGCGCCGAGATGCTCGAGACGCTTCATCCGCTGGCCGACGCGGCGAACGTCGACCTCAAGAGCTTCAATGACGACACGTACCGCGAGCAGGTGGGGGGACGGTTGCAGCCCGTTCTCGACAGCATGAAGCGCATGAAAGATTACGGCATCTGGGTCGAGGTCACTACGCTCGTCATCCCCCAGCTGAACGATAGCGACGAGGAACTGCGCGAGATCGCGCAGTTCATTGCCCGTGACCTGGGATGCGAGACGCCTTGGCATATCAGCCGGTTCTTTCCAGCTTACAAGATGACGCGGTGCGAGCCTACGCCGCCAGCCACCCTCGAACGCGCCCGCTGCATCGGGGAAGCGGAGGGTCTCCGCTACGTATATCTCGGCAACCTCGGGAGGGAGGGCCAAGACACGCGATGCCACACCTGCGGAGCGGTCGTCATCGAAAGAAGAGGGCTGGGATATACGGTCACCCATGCCGGGGACGGCGCATGTCCGGCGTGCCATACTCCGGTGGCCGGCATTTACATGGGCAGCGCCTAGTGCGCGCACACGGGGGTCGGGTTTTCTGACCGGCCGCCAAAATCACCGGCCTACGTGCCCGGCCGCAACCGGACGCTAGATCCCGAGCGCATCCCGCACGGTCCGGACGAGGCCGGAAAGCACGGGGATATCGGGCATGACCGTGCCGAGAATGCCCAGGGCGATAAGCAGAATAAGGATTACCGCGACTTTGCCGATGAATGACTTGAGCACGCGCGAGAAGGCGCGCGGTTTTCGCATGCTCTCGAGCTGCTGGGCACGCTCAACGAAGGCCTCGTACTTGTCCCTGCACCCCTCGCTACAGAAGACTCCCATTGCGGACTGCGTCATGTTTCCGCTGGTGATGGGCTGGTTGCACTGCTTGCAGCGCATGCCCATGTCGACGCCCATTCGCTTGCCAGAACCCGCCATTTTCGAGCCCTCCCGAGTTCGTGCTATCTGATTTCGGCGGATGCGTCCAACGTCTTCTTCGCGATCTCTTCCTGGATGAGTTTGATGAACGCATCCCGGGCCATGATGCCGATATCGCCCTTTCGGCGGTGGCGCACGGCCACCGCGCCCGATTCGCGCTCGCGCTCGCCCACGACGAGCATGTAGGGCACCTGCTGGGTCTGGGCAGCGCGGATCTTGTACTTCATTGTATCATCACTCAGGTCGGCTTCGGCGCGCAAGCCCGCTTCAAAGAGCCGGTCCCGCACCTGGCAGGCATACTCGTTTTGGGCATCGGAAATAGGGATGACGACGCACTGGACTGGCGCCAGCCAGGTCGGAAACGCTCCGCCGAAATGCTCGATCAACACGGCAAGAAACCGCTCGATGGCGCCGTAGATGACGCGGTGAATAACCACGGGCCGGTGTGTTTCGCCGTCGGGCCCCACGTACTCGAGGTCGAACTTCTCCGGCATGGCGAAATCGAGCTGGATGGTTGCGCATTGCCAACTTCGTTTCAGGCAATCGCGCACATGGAAGTCGATCTTGGGACCGTAGAACGCCCCGTCGCCCTCGTTGAGCTTGTAAGCGATGCCTTTGGTGTCGAGCGCGTTGCGCAGGGCATCTGTGGCGCGGTCCCACATCTCCGCGGTCCCGATGGATTTCTCGGGACGCGTGCTCAGTTCGACCGCGTACTCGAGTCCGAAGACCGAGTACACCGCGTGCACAAAGTCGATGATGCCGATGACTTCGCCCTGAATCTGTTCCGGGGTCATGAAGATGTGGGCATCGTCTTGCGTGAAGACGCGTACACGAAAGAGGCCGTGCAACACGCCGGATTTCTCGTGGCGGTGTACCGTTCCCACCTCGGCCAGCCGCAGCGGCAGCTCGCGGTAGCTGCGCAGGTTTGTCTTGTAGATCAGCATGCCGCCGGGGCAGTTCATGGGCTTTACGGCGAAATCCCGTTCGTCGATCTGGGTGAAATACATGTTTTCTTTGTAATGGTCCCAGTGGCCGGACTGTTCCCAAAGTTTCCGTTCGAGAATGATGGGGGTGCGCACCTCGCCGTAATGGCGCTTGCGATGTTCCTCGCGCCAGAACTCCATCAGCTGGTTCAGGACGATCATGCCCTTGGCGTGGAAGAACGGAAATCCCGGCCCCTCGGTATGAAAACTGAACAGGTCGAGCTGTTTTCCGAGTTTGCGGTGGTCGCGCTTCTCGGCTTCGGCGAGGAGTCTGAGGTGTTCGTCGAGCTCCTTCTGCGTTGGGAAGGCGGTGCCGTAGATACGCTGGAGCATGGGCCGCCGCTCATCGCCCCGCCAGTAGGCGCCGGCCACGCTGAGCAGCTTGAAGGCTTTGATCTTGCCTGTGGACGGCAGGTGCGGGCCCCGGCACAGATCAACGAAGTCGTCATGTCTGTAGTACGTGATCTGCCCGTCTTCGAGATCGTTGATAAGCTCGACTTTGTAGGGGTTGCCGATCTTCTCGTAATACGCGAGCGCCTCGTTCTTGCTCCACACGCCGCGCTCGAACGGTTGGTCGGCATCGACGATGTTCTGCATTTCTTTTTCGATGGAGGGGAAGTCTTCTTCGGTCAGCGGCGGCTCGGCGTCGATATCGTAGTAGAACCCGTCCTCGATGGGCGGGCCGATGGTCAGTCTGGCCTTTGGACGCACCCGGAGAATCGCCGAAGCCATGACGTGGGACGCGCTGTGCCGGAACACGTCTTTGCCGCCCTCGGTATCGAACGTGAGGATAGCAACGGTATCGCCGTTGGACAGGGGCGTAGTGAGGCTCTTCAGTTCGCCGTTGATCTCGGCGCCCACGGCGGCTTTGGCAAGCCGGGAGCCGATGCTCTTGGCGAGGTCCAGGGCGTTCTGCCCGTCCTCGAGTTCCTTTTGTGACCCATCGGGAAGATTCACGCATATCATGTTCATGACAACTCCTAAAGACCAGCACCACAAGCGGTTTGCGCATCCGCGCGCTCTAGAGTAACGCGCGGGGATGCGTACTTGTTGCGCCTGATAAGCCGTGCGGGCAGGTGAACGTTATCGGCAAATTGTGCCACGAACCCCGGTGCGAGTTAAAGCACTCAGGGCGGTTTTTTCGCGGAAGGCGTGGGCGGCGGCAAGAAACGCCGGCGGGGACGGGCCCCGCCGGTACTGAGCGGTTTTCCGCAAGGAGCGGCGGTCTTAGAGCGACCAGCCCTCGCGGTACGTGGTACGGAGGTATTTGTTCGCGTCAGGGATGTTCGTCACCGTCATGTTCGCGGCATCCCACTCGATGGACGTATCTTCGAAATGCTGGGCTACGTTGCCCAGCGCGCAGACCTCGGAGAGCGGACCGGAGTACGAGAAGTCCGCGCAGGCTTTCGTGCCGCTGCGGATCGCGCGGACCCAGTCGTTCTCGATACCCTCGCCTTCGACGCGAGGGATGGACGGTTCGGGCGGCTTGAACCCTTCCATGCGCGCGGCGGGCAGGAGCCGGGGCCGTTCGCCGTAGGTGTCGCAGGTCATCATGCCTTCGCTGCCGATGTACAGAAGGCCTCCGGTGGGGTCACCGATCTGTTCGCCTGCCGGCACCCCGGCCGGCCGGGGAATATGCAATCCGGTATACCACGTGACGGTTACCGGGGGCATTCCTTCGCGCGCGGGGAAGTCGAAATTCACGACGGCGGATACGGGATGCATCTCCTCGGACGTGCCCGTCGAGGTTGCGCTGATTCGCGTGGGCGGGCCCAGTTTCAAAGCCCACACGGCCGAATCGAGGGTGTGAGCGCCGCGGTCCGCCATCCAGCCGGAGCCGAACGCCTGGAACGCGCGCCACGCCCGGGGATGGTAGCAGGGGTGGTAGGGGCGCGCCGCGGCGGGTCCCAGCCAGAGGTCCCACTTGAGTGTATCGGGCACGGGCGGAGTTTCTTCGGGCACGCGGCCTTCCTTGGGACTCCAGCTCGCGTGGCCCCAGGGGTAGTAGGAATCCGAGCAGAAGGCGTGCACTTCGCGCACCTCGCCAATGACCCCGCCCTGGATGCACTCGACCACCGTGCGCGTCCCATTGCCAGCGTGGCCCTGGATGCCCATCTGCGTGACCACGCCGGCTTCCTTGGCAGCCTGGGCCAGCATACGGCACTCGTAGAGGTCGTGGGCCAGAGGTTTCTGGCAGAACACATGCTTGCCGGCCTTGATGGCCGCCATCGCGATGACCGCATGCGTGTGATCGGGCGTCGCGATGACCACGCCGTCCAGATCTTTCTCCGCGGCGAGCATCTCGCGGTAATCGGTGTAGCGCCGGGCGTCGGGAAATGCTTCAAAAATCGGTTTCGCGTACTCGCTGTCCACGTCGCACAGCGCGACGAATTGTTCGCCCGAAAGGCTCTTGATGTTGCTCGCGCCCATACCCCCGAAACCTATTGCGGCAAGGCTGAGTTTTTCGTTTGGCGGCGTTTCGGCGGCGTTCAACACCAGGCGCGGCCCCGTCGCGCATGAAGCCGCTGATAACGCAGCCGTGCTTGCCAGAAACGTTCTGCGAGTCATTCCCCCTTGTTTGCGCTGCTTCATTTCGTTTCCTCCTTCGGAATTCTGGGGATACAACACTCGATTACTTCTCCGCACGGATCCTGTACCTCTATCTCTCGGTCCGCATGCGGGTAATTGAGTATTGTGTCCCCAAAATTACCCAAAAGTAAAAATTATTCGTCGAGTTTGACGTGGACGTATTTCTGGCGCGGGCCGGGGGTCATGCCCTCCGCGAAGGCGACCCACATGTCGTTGCCGCTGTTGTGGTAGATGATGCTGACAAGGGTTCCGTCAACACAGGCGGCTTGTGCGATCTCGATGGCTTTGGCAGCGTCGATCTGGCCGTAGCGCTCCTTGATGGCGTTGTAGAGCACATCGTTGTCTCTGCCGTTGTGGTTCTTCCAGTACACAACGTCATCCAGAGATTCATGGAAGGGGTGGACGTCCGCGCACGGGTGAGGGTTGACGGACTGGTTGTCAACGTACTCGTCAAAGCGGGTGTTGCTGGTGAAGAGCAGCCGGGCCTTCGGGTCCTGGGCTTGGGGGTCCGCGACGGCGTAATGGTACTGGTTCGTACGCGTGGCGGCCTTCATGCGGTCGAGAGCAGACTGCAAGTCGCGGTCGAAATAGAGGACATCGCGCAGGAGGAAGGGGAACGGCATGCCATCGAGCGTTTCCGCGTCGCAGAAGTATCCCATGATTTCGCTGACGGCGAGGCCTTCGACGTTCATGCCCCCGACCGAAACGCCGATGACCCCCGCAAAACCGACCACGGCGTGCTTGACGCCGTCATCGGGAGTGTACACGGCCACGATGGGGTAGTCCTGAAATCCGGTGTCCATGGACCAATCCAGGTTGCGCATCTGGTAGGTCTCGCCGTCGAGCGTGGCGGCGCCCCATGCGGCGAAGAGGCTGCAATTGTATTCGCTAAGGTCGGGGATAGACGCGATGCGCTTGAGCACGCCGAAGGTGATTTCCGGGTGGCCCTCGTCGGCACAACCGTCGGCAATGCCCTGCAACTCGGTGCACCAGGGCTGGGCATCGTAATTCTTTTCCTGCCACAGGGCCGCAGCGGCGGCGTCGACCACCTCCATGGGGATTCCTTCTCTCTCGGCCATGGCCTGGACAAGCTTCCAGGTTTCGCCGATTTGGCTGGCGAGGAGTTTACCGTACCAGTAACCGAGTTCGTAACGGTTCCCTTGAATCTTGACAAGGGTTATGACGTCGGCGCCTTCGCCGATGGTCTCGGCCGTGCCGGAACCGCCGACGGTTTCAGGACGCTCACAGCCGCGGGGCTCCTGCGCGGCAGCTGCTGCCTCAGCGGCGGGGCCGGGCTGCTCAGCTGGAGGCTGCGGCGCGGGTTGCGCGGAGGCGCTTTCTTCGCTGCCGGCAACTTCAGCGCTCTTCGGTGTGCAGCTCATAAACGGGGCACCCACTGCGAGCAACAGTACAATGCCTGCGACGAAGGCCAAGAGAAGGTAACGCCTCTTCCCGAACGGCTCCGGCAGGCCGGGTCCAATGTTGAAAAGACTCAAAGATTTCTGATTCGCTGCAGACTTGTCCATAAGAATGACCCTCAAACGGTGTTTGCCAAGACGCACCCGAGACAATCGCGGGCAAATGCCCCCTTACTGTAGAGATATGCCCTGCCGAGTTCAAGAATTCGAATTGCCTCACAAAAGTATCTGAATCGGCGAGACGCGGATTCGCCAAATCGCCTGGTAAGCGCCAACGAAAC